>DAOWMR010000174.1 GCA_030642995.1 Spirochaetales bacterium | reverse complement strand
GTCTCGACTGACCCGAGCCGGTGCACGAGGCGCGCCAACCCTTGCCGTTGAGATCCTCTCCCCGTCCACCGCGTCAAAGGACATGCGGATCAAGCGCGATCTCTATGAACGACATGGGGTGTTGGAGTACTGGATCGTTGATCCCGGGAACAAATACGTTGCCGTGTACCTCCTGGACGAGGACGGGAGATACGGCGAGCCCAAGTTGTATGAGCTCACCAAGGTATCGGAAGCAACATTGTCGCCGAGCACCCCGCCTCTTGCGAGCGCCGGCGTCCGAATCGATCTCGGAGAGATTTTCAGGATCTGATCATTGGGCCCGGGCGTGATGCGGGCAGCCCACAGAATTGCTGACACAATTGACTGCCTTTCTTCATTGATTTTATCTTTGCCGCGATCAAGCAGAAGTCATGGGCAATTGCAGTCGGGTGCTTTTCTATGTTCTTGCCTGCCCCAATCATCAGCACCATTCTGGTGGTCATTCTGTTCTTGCCGGGCACTCAGAAACTGATTACAGCGGATACCTCATAATTGAGACACGCCGATCATGGCCGAGAGCAGTGTAGGCAACGTAGAGATACCCGTCCGAGGCTGAGAGGAGCGCCGCTTCTCCCGGCATGTCGCCGAATGAGAATCCGGGTATGCCGAGCACTTGCCACGCTTCGTCGCTCAACCGATATGCAGAGAGCTCCCCGTACGCGTCGTAGTCCTTGACGAGAACAAGGGGTCCTCCGCTCTGGCTGAGGCCCGTATCGACCACATACGCCTCGCCTACCGCAAGCGGTTCTCCGACGGGGACCCAATCGGCGCCCGTGTGTTCAAGTACAAGCGGCAAAGCCGGCTCGGACCGATGATCGTAGGCGGCGCAGTAGAGATCGGAGCCGGAGAATACCAGAACATTCCGGCAGGAGTCCTGCGCCGTGCCCGAGACCATGACGATTGAATTGGGTTGGCGTCCTCTCCACTGAAGGAATCAAATCGCACGGTACTTGGCATCATGGCGGCAATCGCCTTGCTTATGGGACTCTACTTGGTTCTTATCGCCCCGGGGTTCATGGGATCCACCATGGACAAACTCATTCTTGCCAAGTCGAAGCAAGCCACATCGTTTAGTACCGGTCCGTTGAGTCGACTCTACGCTGGGGCAATCTACAGCGGTTTTGAAATTACCGCCGGTCCGGCACTCATCATCATTTCCTATGCGCTCTTTCTGAGCAAGAAGTGGAGCTGGCCGCCGGCAATGGTCCTTCTGGCGATACCTGCTGTTGCCAACGCCTACATCGGACTCGGCTGGCTTGAAAACCTCAAGGAGCCCCCCCGCTTACATTACCTTTTTCCTGAGTTTTGCGGCGTTCCTGGCTATGCTCTTCCTGAAGAAGAATGATGGGAAGACCAAGGTTGCTCTCTTCTTCGTCTTCACTCTGCTGGGAATGATCGCATCCCAGGCCTTCATCTTCTTCCCCCACGCCTTGCGTGTGGTCATGAAAGATCCCGGCGCAGCGATCCTTGATCCCACCGTGTCCATTCTGCGACAGGCCGGTCCGCTGATGCTGATCCCGTTCTTCAAGAATCATCTGGTGGACAAGGCAGAAGAGTAGCCAATACGGCGAGAAATCAAGTTACGACGATAGTCGAGAAATTGGGCCGGTTCCGTGAGGGACCGGCCTTTTCTTTGAGCTGAAGCTTGTGGTACGTGGCCGGCTCGGAATTGACACCCTACCCCGCGTCCGTCACATCAAACTGACTGTTGTAGAGCTCGGAGTAGAAACCGCCCCTCTGAAGCAGGTCATCGTGCGCGCCCTGCTCCACGATACCACCGTCCTTCATCACCAGGATCAGGTCGGCATTACGAACGGTGGAGAGACGATGCGCGATGATGAAGCTGGTGCGTCCCTTCATGAGCGAATCCATCGCTCGCTGGATGAGGATCTCGGTCAGGGTATCCACTGAGCTTGTGGCCTCATCGAGGATGAGCATCTCCGGGTTGACCGACGCGCTCGGCATTCCGATAACCGCCAGGAACGCCTTCCCCGTGATCGGATTGAGTTCCTCAATCTCGCCGGCATCGTCAGTAGTCCGGACGTATATCGATTCGTGCTCCGCTGCAGGATAGCGTTTGACGTAGCGATCGCGCTCACTGGAATCTTCATCGATCAGCGTGTAGGCGGCGAGCACCTGATCCGCCTCAGCGGCGCTCATGGTAAGCAACAGCTTGTCCATCCGGCTCTGTCTGACCGCCTCGGGAACCGCGTCTTTAACCCCTCCCTGCTGAATGCCGGTGTTCACGATCCGGGACATGTAGTCCGGCAGAGCGAGTTTCGCATTTGCCTGCACAAAGAGCAGGGCAATCGCAAGGAGTAGCAGCGGAATGTATGGTTTGATGTATCTGGTCAGTCGTCGCATTACACTGCCTTTGTCACATTGGTTGTATAGTCCACGAACTGAGAGGTGGTGGGATTGTTCATAAGATAATGACCGTGACCTACTTACCCGACATCACCGGCAACGATCACGGCCTTGGCCTGTGATAAGCAGACTTTGGCCGCCGCCTCCTCACTCTCGAAGTACTGAACCTCGGTAGCGACAGGCGCCGCAAGTTCTACTTTGTCTCCGTTTGCGTCATAGAGAGTGGCGGCGTCAAAAACCCACTCGCCGTCGTGAGCGCCCTCTGCCGGGCGGACGTTAGCAACTATCCGGTACCCGCTGTACTCCATTTCAGCCATGGCTACTCCTGTCTCAGTACCGGTAACGCAGACCGGACTGCCCGTATACGTTCACCAGAAATGCTTCAGTGAGATCGGTCTCAGTCATAATCCATGTTCCACCGTACCCGAACTCGATTGGTATGGAGAAATGTCGGAAGAGGATGAGTTCAACCCCGATCCCGGCCCCGATTGTCACGTCAGCCTGGAACGTGCCGACGGCGTACACAGGTTCTACCCATTCCTCAGGGTCGGAGGCAGGCACGACGTAACCGTCGACCACCAAGTTGATCGGGATGTAGCCGCGATGCCGACCGCCGGCGAACACATAGAGGGAACCCGCAAGCCAATTGGTGAACGCCTCACCGTAGACCCGGCGCTGGAACTCGCCGCCAATGGTGTAGTCCAGCGTGGACTCATAGAGGTCATAGTAGTAGTAATCGGTCGGGTCAAACGGAACGTAGATGATGCCGCCGGTCACCTGGAAGGCGTTCCGGCCAATCCACTTGTGATAGTGGAGCCCACTCCCGGAAATGGGACCGAACGACCCGCCAAGGGCTTCCGGGAAAGTCTCGTACGGCGGTGCGAGATCTTCCGCGACAACTGCCCCGGTAAAGAGCAGGAGAAAAGCAATAACAACTGCAGCCCGTCGGAATTGGTGATGATTGTCCATGACACCTTCAGTGTAAGCTGGACCGCGAAGTCCTGCAACGTCCCCACGGCAAACGCACATGCGCCGCCTTTACTCCACCGGACCTGTCAGATATATTTTTGAGCATATAACAGACAATCGATTTGGACCCCTTGCGAGGACGTTGCATGCACATGATTATCGAAAAGAAACAGCTCTCGGAACAGGTCTACATGATGCGGGTCACCGCGCCGCTCATCGCCGAGGCGAGGAGCCCGGGGCAGTTCATCATCCTCCAGGTGGATACCGACTACGGTGAGCGGATTCCGCTGACCATATCGGACGCGAATGCCGAAGAAGGGTGGATCCGGATCATCTTCCAGACGGTCGGTAAGACCACCATCAAGCTGGCGGAGCTTGAGGAAGGCGAAGAAATCGCGGCGGTTCTCGGTCCCCTCGGTCATCCGACCCATATTGAGAATTTCGGTCATGCGGTGTGCGTCGGCGGCGGTATCGGCGTAGCGCCGATGTACCCTATCGCGAAGGCTTTGAAAGAGGCGGGCAACAAACTCACGGTGATCATCGGAGCGCGGTCCAGGGACCTGGTAATTCTCGAAGATGATATGCGTGCGATCGCCGACCAGCTCATCATCGTCACGGACGACGGGAGCTACGGCCGGAAGGCACTGGTGACCGAACCGCTGAAGGAACTGTGCGAGAGCGACGATAAACCCGACATTGCGGTGGCAATCGGCCCGCCCATCATGATGAAGTTTGCCGCCGAAACAACCCGCCCGTACGGTGTACACACGGTGGTCAGCCTCAACACGATCATGGTGGACGGCACCGGCATGTGTGGCGGATGTCGCGTGACTGTTGCAGGGGAGACCAAGTTCGTCTGCGTGGACGGCCCCGAGTTTGACGGTCACCAGGTTGATTTTGACAACATGATGCGCCGACTTCAGAGCTACAAACCGCAGGAGGACAAAGCGCGTCATCTCTGCAAGCTGGATGCGGAAGCGGACAGGCTTGCGGACAAGCTGCCCGAGAAGGAACAAGCATGAGCCACAAGAGCCCGGCGGAACTGCGATCTGAAGCGCAGGCCGCTCTTGCAGAGTTCAGGGGCCTGGAGAAAATTCGAGCCAGGGACCGATTAGCACTCCCGCAGCAGGAGATGCCCGCCCAGGACCCGATCGTTCGCGCTGGAAACATGCACGAGGTCACCCACGGCTACTTCGAAGAACAGGCCCGCGTTGAAGCAGAACGATGCCTCCAGTGCAAGAATGCGCCGTGCGTCGAAGGCTGTCCCGTCCGGATTGATATTCCCCGGTTCATTGGTCACATCGCCGAGGGCGACTACGCCGCCTCCCTCTCAGTGATCAGGGAGGCGAGTCTCCTGCCGTCCATCTGTGGCCGGGTCTGCCCCCAGGAGAACCAGTGCCAGGAGTACTGCACCGTCGGCAAGTCGCTCAAAGACATTTTCAAGAGTGTATCGATTGGAAGGCTCGAGCGATTCGCCGCCGACCGGGGCGCAGCAATCGATGCTTCCGGCGCGACGCCGCTGAAGGGTTCGGTATCACGTACCGTCCCCGAGGTGAAGCCGGCTACAGGCAAAAAGGTTGCCGTTGTCGGCAGTGGTCCGGCGGGCATCACCGTGGCTGCGGACGTTCGGCGCGAGGGTCACGAAGTCACAATCTTCGAGGCCTTCCACAAACCCGGCGGCGTTATGGTCTACGGCATTCCTGAGTTCCGCCTCCCCAAGAAGATCGTTGAGGACGAACTGCACACCCTCGAAGAGATGGGCGTGGAAATCCATACAAACTTCCTCGTTGGCCGGACCCGAAAACTGAAAGATCTCATTGAGAAGGACGGCTATGACGCCGTTTTCATAGGCACCGGCGCCGGCCTTCCACGATTCATGCACATAGACGGCGAGAACTTCGTGGGCGTGTTCAGCGCCAACGAGTTCCTCACGCGCAGCAATCTCATGAAAGCATACGACCGAGACCGCTCCGATACGCCAATGCCCATCCCTGAGCGCGTAGCGGTCTTTGGTGGCGGGAACGTCGCGATGGACGCGGCGCGCACCGCCATTCGGATCGGCTCAAAGAAGGTCTCCATCATCTACCGGCGCAGCCGCGTGGAGATGCCGGCCCGGGCCGAAGAGGTTGGGCATGCCGAGGAAGAAGGCGTAGAGTTCCTCCTCCTGAAGAGCCCGACACGGATACTCGGCGACGAGAACCAGACGGTAATCGGGATAGAGGTACTGGACTACGAGCTCGGGGAGCCGGACGACTCCGGCCGCCGCCGGCCCGTACCCATCCCCGGAAGCGAATCCGTCATCGATCTGGACACCGTCATCGTCGCAATCGGCAATGACAGCAATCCGTTGATCACTCGAACGACGCCGGAGCTGAAAGCCAACAAGTGGGGCAATATCCTCACCGATGAGTTCGGCAAGACGAGCATGGACAAGGTCTACGCCGGCGGCGACATCGTGCTTGGGGCAGCAACGGTGATCCTGGCGATGGGTGAAGGACGCAAGGCCGCGGCAAGTATCAACCGCATGCTGCGCGGCGAAGCGGATCCGGTGACGGAGGCGTAGGTGGAACGTCGCCGGTTCCTCCCCTTTATCCTGACGGCTGCGGTTGTCACTGCCGACCAGATCTCCAAGGCGCTCGTCCTCAGGTTCATTGAACCGTATCGGCTGACCAGGGACTCGGTGTCCGTTATTGGGGAATTCGTCACTTTCATCCGCACTCAGAATCTCGGCGTCGCGTTCAGCATTGGCTGGTCCTGGCCCGAGTTAGCCCGCTTATCTCACAAATGACCTGAGGAGCGGTTGTTGAAGGTCCAACCGATTGCCTGTGGCATCTTGAGGGTGCGGCGACGGGGCAATTGGCCGG
>DAOWMR010000502.1 GCA_030642995.1 Spirochaetales bacterium | reverse complement strand
TCGCGAGGCAGAGGTCGTGGGTTCGAATCCCGCCGTGCTCATTGTGACCAATCTACTTGAGTTTCCGAAGCAACCGGCCAATTGAATCCCGAGTGGCCTGTTCGCCTCGCTGGATCATGTCGTCGGCGCGTTTCAGATTGTAGTAGTTGAATCCAGCGAGGTCCGGCTCGATGATGATGGTGTTGTTGTTCGGCGTTTTCTGTTGAGAGTGGCGAGCCATGATTGCGAATGTAGCAATGAGAACGCCGAAGATATTCTCAGGCGTCCGCTCGCGAATCATGTCCGCGCCCAGTTCCACGCCGAGGACCACGTTCGCTCCCATTTCGCGGCAGACATCGGTAGGAACATTGTTCAGCACGCCGCCGTCAACGAGGAGTCGGCCCTCGTGCTCCACCGGCTCAAAGATGCCTGGAATCGAGCAGCTCGCACGGACGGCCCGCGCCACCGGACCCCGGTCGATAACGAAGAGCTCCCCACACTCCAGGTCAACGGTAATTGCCTTGAACGGCACTTCAAGCTCTTCAATGGTTCGATCGCCGAGGAGATCCGTCAGTCGCTTCTCGAGCCTGTCGCCGCGCACCAGTCCCATCTTCGGGAACACCGGTTGCACCATGTCCGCCCAGTCGTGCGATCGAGTAACCTCTGAAATGGTTTCCCAGGTGTAGCCGCCTGCATAGAGCGCGCCGACAATACTTCCGGCGCTCGTTCCTGTAATGAAATCGGGGTGGAGTCCTGTTTCATCCAGCACTTTCAGGACGCCCAGATGGGCTATCCCGCGTGCACCACCGCCGCCAAGTGCAAGCCCGAAGGATTTGCCTCGCCGCAAAACGGGAGCCACGAGCCTACGATTCTTCCGACCAGTACGGATGCGTCGTGTAGTGAGCGAAGAGTTGTCCTTCGTAGGTGCGGTCTATCTGCTCGACGCGGTGATAGTCCGGTGCTTCCTCAATCAACGTCTTGGAGGCATTGACGTCCACCTGGGCCTCCGCCCAGATAACCTTGTCTACGAGTTTCGGCGTGAAGAGAACCTCATGCCGACTGAGCCAACCACCGGTGTTCACGACGAGATAGCGAATTGCCCAGTTCTCGATCTCCATCAGGAAATTGTCGACATGGCCAACCTGACCGTCAATCGCCACCACGCGGTAGCCACGCACCTCGCGGGCACTTCGGAGATGATCGCTGGTCTCCGACCCGTGTTCTTTGCTGTGTTCGGCCGCTTCCGCGTCCTCGGCGTCCGCCGTTGCTCCAGGCTGATCGTAGCGACCCCACAGGGCAACGCCGCCCCAGTAGGGTGGAAAGTTGTAGTAGAGGTGGTATTCGGATTCCTGCTGCCGCGATATCGGTTTGTCGGCGTCCATGTCCGGGCTCTTTCGGATCTGATCCATTGTCAACTCAATCTCGATGCACTCTTTGTCGGAATTGACCCTGGGCATTGCGTTGGGCGAGATGAGCACCTTCTTCCCGAACAGCCAGCTTCCGGTGGCCACAACAAAGTAGCGGACCGCCCAGCAATCATCGTCGAAATAGAGATCGGTGACGTGCCCAATCTCTCCGTCCTTGGCTGATAGTCGATAACCTTCCAGGTCTTTCAGATTCTTGAACATCGGTCTCCTCCTCTGTGTCGATTTCGCTGCACACCTCTCCTTCCATTGAAATACTTGATCCTTCTGACGTCAAGTGCTTGGGTAGACACGCCGGAGGCAACGGTTAGAATTGGGGTGCTATGGAAGAGTCAGCGGATAGCGGCATAATCCGGGCGGCCGCGGCGAGTGACATTGGGCTAGTGCGGTCACGGAACGAAGACGGCGTGTGGTTGGGTGATAGTTTTCTCCGGACGGGTCAGTGCTCGACGAGTATGAATGCCGGGACCGGGCGCGGCGTATTTCTCGCGGTGGCCGACGGAGTTGGCGGAGCTGCGGCCGGGGATGTTGCGAGCAAGTTCGTGCTCGAAGAGATGGCGTGTCTCATTGACGAAGCCCCGCGTTCACTCACGCCGGAGTCCGGCGGTCCGTGGTTCAAAGAGACCGCTGCGCGCGTAAACGCCGCACTCGTTGAGTGCGGCGAGAGCCGCAACGAGCTACGTGGAATGGCGACTACCCTGACCGGTGTCTATTTCC
>DAOWMR010000490.1 GCA_030642995.1 Spirochaetales bacterium | reverse complement strand
TCTTTGGTTAGCGCCGCCCGCCTGCCTCCTCGGGTTAGGAGCGTCGGCAGAATCTCCTCTTTGGCCGAGAGAAACCAATTGTACGCGTGACGGAGGAACAGCAGTCCCATCACCGGAAGGAAGTACTCGTTGTAAGCGTGATTCGAGTTGGCTCGCAGATTGTCCGCCGCGCTCCAGAGTTTCCTCTCGACCGCCTCAATATCGATGTTTGCCACAGATGCTCCTCAGCCGGGGTTGGGGAGATGATAGCACGAGGGCAACCTGCACCGCAGTGCCGTGTCGTACGACTCATCAGAGAATCTCAATCCACCGTGATAGTGATTGCAAAACCCTCGTAGGTCATCAGCTTTCGGCCAAGTTCATCCCACGTGTAGATTTCTGTCTGCGACACTATCCTGGGCAGCGTGTTCGGACAGCTCTCGTCCCATTCGATGGTGCCCCGGATTGTCTCGACTTCCTGGTCGGCGGCGCTAATCACCCGTCGTACGCTCTATCTCGTCTCGGCGCTTCTGAGAAACACTGGCGCGACATTCCACCGGTTGTTTCCATTCGTCAGGATCGAGACCGTCTTCTTGTTCAGCTTGATGACCCGTCCGGTAATCGTCTAACCATCGCTGTTTTCGAACTCGACGAGTTCACCGGTATTGAACTTCGCCATTTCACGCGTACTCTTCGCCTGCGAAACCAGTTTGAGGCGTTCGACGATGAGCCGATTCAGATAGAGCAACTCGGCTTCACTGAGATCCTTGATGAACTCTTCGATTCTCTTTGTGTCGCTCCGGTCCATGCCAGTATCCTAACGCGTATCTTATTCGGCGTCATGCGGCCGGAGGAAGGGGCGGATCAAGCTGGAAGCCGGTGCTTCCGCCTTTGTGAGCGCGACGCACCGCGATTCAAGGTTTCGCATAGAACCGGTTGACGAGATCGTGTCTCGACGGTCGGTTGAGCTACCCGATCTTCATCCAGATCCCGTCGATCGAATGATACTCGCAACAGCCAGCGAACTCGGATGCCCTCTGATCAGCAAAGACAGCCGGCTGAGGGACTATGACCTGGTCTCGGTGATCTGGTAGTCGATGCCCCTGCCTCGCCATTGCCCGGCTCCTTCGGTACCATGCTCGCATGAAACCCTACCTGCTCAAGAAAACCAACTGGAAAACCATTCGGGAGATCGATTTTGACCTGGCAGTCCTCCCGTGGGGCGCCACGGAGGCTCACAACCTTCATCTTCCGTATGGAACCGACATCTACGAGGCCGACTACTTCTCAGAGGCCGCGGCACAGATAGCGTGGGAGAGGGGCGCGAAGGTCATCGCTCTCCCGACAATCCCGTTCGGCGTCAATACCGGGCAGACCGACGTGCTCCTGGATATCAATATGAATCCCAGTACACAGATGGCAATTCTCGGCGACGTCATCACGGTTCTGGATCGACAGGGGATTCACAAACTGCTCATCCTCAACAGTCACGGCGGCAACGAGTTCAAGCCGCTGCTCCGGGAGCTGGGTTTGAAGTTTCCGAAGATGTTTCTATCGACCTGCAACTGGTATCAGTCGGTCGACAAAGGCCAGTTCTTTGACGTGGACGGCGACCATGCGGATGAGATGGAAACGAGCCTGATGATGCATCTGGAGCCGGAGCTCGTTCTACCGATATCGGAAGCCGGCCCGGGAACCGAGAAGAAATCGACCATCACGGGATTCGTCGAGAAATGGGCCTGGACCGAGCGGAAGTGGACCGAGGTCACCGAAGACACGGGTATCGGTGATCCGCGTCAAGCCACCGCCGCAAAGGGCAAACCCTACGTTGAAGCGGTGACCCGCAAGCTGGCCGACCTCATGGTGGATCTGGCGTCGATCCAGTAAGATTGATGCTCAAATCACTCATGGAGGTTCAGCATGGCAGGTTCGGTTCGAGTGGCAATCGTGGGTCTGGAGTTCGGTGCGGAGTTCATTCCCATCTACCAGGCGCACCCGGACGCGGAGATGGGGGCAATTTGCCAACGGACACGATCTCACCTGGATGAGGTTGGTGACGCTTTCGGAGTCGAGTCACGCTACACCGACTATGCCGAGCTGTTGAAGGACTCAAGCATTGATGCTGTCCACGTGAATACGCCACCGATGGCCCATGCCGATCACGTGGTGGCGGGCCTTCGTGCGGGCAAACATGTGGCCTGTACGATACCGATGGCACTGAGCGTGGAGGACTGTCGGCGAATCGTG
>DAOWMR010000048.1 GCA_030642995.1 Spirochaetales bacterium | reverse complement strand
TGATTTTTCTGTGGTTTATTGGCAATATTGCCAAAAAGAATCAAGGAGCATCCATGACGATACAGATTCTGGGCGGAGGGTGCCCGAATTGCCATGCGCTGGAACAGAACGCCCTCGATGCCGCCCGCAGACTTGGAATCGAAGTGGAAATTCAGAAGGTGACCGACACGGATGAGATCATCGAGATGGGCGTACTCCGCACGCCCGGGTATGCGATAGACGGCGTCGTTCAGAAATTCGGCAAGGTCTTTCCGGTGGAAGTCATCGAGGAGTCTATCAAGACGTTTGTCGAGGCGTGACATGCGCTCAAGAACAAAGCGATTCCCCGGCAATGTTCTGTCCGGTTTCCGGGCAGAGAAGAAGAACCGGCTCCTGCTGCTCCTGATCGGTGTGTTTCTCCTCGCCTTCTTCGTTCCGTGGGGGGCGCCGCGGGTTTCCGCCGCCGTCAACGAGGCGTTTCTCATGCTCGCCGAGTATGCGCGGGATCACGTGCTGCTGTGCCTCGTCCCGGCGTTCTTCATCGCCGGCGCAATGACGCTCTTTCTCAACCAGCAGTCGGTCATTAAGTACCTCGGACCGGATGCCCCCAAGGTGGTTGCCTACGGTGTGGCATCCGCGTCCGGAACCATTCTCGCCGTCTGCTCATGCACCGTGCTCCCGCTCTTCAAGGGTATCTACAAGAAAGGGGCGGGCCTTGGCCCGGCGGTGAGTTTCCTCTACTCCGGACCGGCAATCAACATCCTGGCCGTCATCCTCACCGCGAAGGTTCTCGGTGTGCAGCTCGGCCTGGCCCGGGCGATTGGGGCCATTGTGTTTGCGTTCGTGATTGGTCTGTTCATGCAGCTGATCTTCAGGCGCGAAGAGAAGGAACGCACGACCAACGCGGCGATGTTTCAATCCTTTGACGACGAGGACGGCAGATCGCCCGGTCAGATGGTGACCTATATGGCCGCAATGGTGGGAATCCTCATTTTTCTGAACTGGGCGCCGTCGGGCGGCTCCGTTGCCTGGTGGGATTTCCTCCACAGATGGAAGTATGCGATCACAGGTGGATTTGGCGTTCTCCTCACCTTCGCGCTGGTGCGGTGGTTCACGCGGAGTGAGTTACGGGACTGGGTGCGCGCTACTCGGGATTTCGCGGTGCAGATCCTGCCGCTTCTCTTTGCCGGTGTACTGGTTGCCGGCTTTCTCCTGGGCAGGCCCGGTCACATGGCGCTCATTCCCGAACAATGGGTCGCGGGGCTGGTCGGCAGCAATTCGCTCGGTAGCAACCTGATTGCGTCGGTTGCCGGAGCGCTCATGTACTTTGCGACGCTCACCGAAGTGCCCATCATGCAGGGACTCATCGGCGCCGGGATGGACCAGGGGCCGGCGCTTGCACTCCTGCTGGCGGGCCCGTCGCTGTCACTTCCTTCGCTGCTGGTGATTGGCGGTGAACTGGGAGTCAGAAAAACGGCGGTCTACGTCTCCCTGGTCATCGTGCTCTCGACTGCCGCGGGCATGTTTTACGGGAGCATCGTGTAGTCCCGCCTGCCGATAATCGATGATATCATGAAGTCGAGGGCAACGATGAACACAAATGATTTCAAGGCACACCACATGAGTGTCTCCGCAGAGGATGTTGCGGGGAACAACGGGCTCGGGCGCTATATCCTCCTGCCCGGTTCGGACGGGCGGGCGGCGAGCATTGCCGAGTACTTCTCGGATCGATTTGTCAAAGAGCACTCGAGACGCCACAACTTCTACGCCGGCACCCTGAGCCTGGACGGCGAGCCGGTTGACGTTGCAGTTGTCGCCACGGGCATGGGATGCCCGAGCGTGGATATCATCGTGAACGAGTTGGTCCGCCTCGGCGCTCGCCGGTTGCTCCGTGTGGGGACGGCCGGATCACTTCAACCCGGACGGATACCCATTGGTTCTATCGTGGTCGCATCTGCAGCGGTTCGCGATGAGGGAACGACGCGCCTTTACATGCCGATTGAAGTCCCGGCCATCGCGGCTCCGGAGATGGTGGCGGCAGCCAATCGTGCGTGTGAAATCTGCGGCGCGAAACACCGCTTTACCGGCATTGTGCACACCAAGGACTCCCTCTATGCGCGAGAGCTCGAAGCCGGGCCGAGAGTCTCGGAGAACGAACGATTCATGGAGCAGCTTCGGTCCAGTGGCGCGCTGGCGTCGGAGATGGAGACCGCGATGCTCTTTACCCTCGCCCAGATCTACACCCAGGAACTCCGAGCGGACGGCAAGACAATTGAGGTGGAAGCTGGTGCTGTCCTCGGAATCATCGGTGATGAGACTGCATTCGGGAACGATGCTCAGGTAGCGATGACCACGGATCTGGCCGTGAAGGTTGGACTGGAGACCATGCTGCAGCGTGCCGGAGCCGACCGGGCCGGCTGACCGGCGGCAGCTATTCCTTCAGATACTTGAACCACTTGCGGTCCACGGCGGATTCCAAATCGATCTCAAAGTGCCTCGCGAGGAGCACCGCCAGCGAGAAGGTGTCGGCAACCTCGTCCTCAAATTGCCGACGGATTTCTTCGGGTGAAAAGCCTTTCTGGCGTGCGCGGTTGGACATCATGAGGAACTTCTGCGTGAGTTCGCCAAGTTCCTCCTGAAGCTTGAACACGTACCAGTCGTCGTCCCGGGTGATATTGATTTCTCGTGCGTATCTATCAGATACCGCCTGGATCTGATCAGCCATCTCATTGAGTGTCATGCATGCTCCTTCGTGAATTGGGCATTGTACAGATCGCTGTACAGTTTGCCCGAAATCATCAACTCTTCGTGGGTCCCCCGCTCGACGATACCGTCATCGGTCAGCACGACGATCTCATCCGCGTTTCGTATCGTGGAGAGGCGGTGTGCGATGACCACCGTTGTGCGACCTGTCGAGAGCTCGGTGAGCGCTTCCTGGATCTTTGCCTCGGTCTCGTTGTCCAGTGCGGCGGTTGCCTCATCAAGCAGAAGTATGGGCGGGTTCATCAGGAACGCTCTGGCAATGGCCAATCGTTGCTTCTGTCCACCTGAGAGACGGATTCCCTTTTCACCAATCTCGCTATCGTAGCCGTCGGAGAGTGACTGGACGAATTCGTGAATGTTGGCTCGTCGTGCGGCCTGGATGATCTGTGAATCCGTTGCTTCCACGTCACCGTAGAGGATGTTCTCCTTGACCGTTCCGGTGAACAGGAAGACATCCTGCTGGACGATGCCAATTGCCCGGCGCAACGATCCGAGCGTCACATCCCTGATGTCCACACCGTCAACCGTAATGGCCCCGGCCGAGACTTCGTAGAAGCGCGGGATGAGATTGCACATGGTTGTCTTGCCCGATCCCGACGGCCCCACGAGCGCCACGGTTTTCCCCGCAGGGATCTCCAGATTGACGTGCCGCAGGACGTGGGCTTCGTCGTCGTAGGAGAACGTCACCTCCTTGAACTCGATACGGCCCTGGACATTGGTCAGCTCGCAGGCGTTGGGCGTGTCGCGGATCTCGGGAGTTTCGTCCATGATCTCGGTGAACCGTTTGAAGCCGGTCATTCCCTGTTCAAATTGCTGGGTGAAGTTCGTGAGTCGGCGGATTGGCTGCAGAATGAGGCCGATATAGAGGACGAACGCCACCAGGTCACCAACTCCGATGATGCCCCGGTAGATCAGGAAGCCGCCATAGCCAACCACGGCCACGTTGAGGAAGTTGGTGAGAAATCCCATGCCGGTCATGAATCGACTCATTCTCTTGTAAGCGAAGTACTTGGCCTTCTTGAACAGCGTGTTTGACTGGTGAAACTTGTTGATCTCGTAGTCTTCGTTGGTGAATGCCTGGACCACCCTGTTGCCGGAGATGCTGTTCTCCAGTTGGGCGTTCACGTCCGCGATTTTCTCCCGTACCTCTCTGAATGCCGATTGCATCGCACCTCGTTGGGAGATGGCAAACCACACCATGAGCGGAATGAATGCCGCCATTGCCAGGGCCAGACGCCACTCGATGGCAAACAAGATGGTCAGAGATCCGCCCATCATCACCGCTGACAGGAACAGATCTTCCGGTCCATGGTGGGCCAGTTCGGTGATATCGTTCAGATCGTTGACCACCCGGGACATCAGCTTGCCGGTTCGATTATTGTCGTAGAATCGGAACGACAACCGTTGCAGGTGACTGAAGATGTCCCGCCGCATGTCGGCTTCCATGCGAATCCCTACAACGTGGCCCCAGAAATGGATGACGTAGGTAAGCCCTGCCACCGCCAGGTAGAGGACAACGAGGATGCCGACCAGCCAGAGGAGCCGCTCCATGTCTCCGGCCGGTATGACCTCATTAATTATGTGCCGCGTCACGACTGGAAAGACCAGCTCAAGCGACGCAACTCCGAGAGCACACACCAGGTCCAGAATGAACAGGCGAAGGTGCGGGCGGTAGTATCGGGCAAATCGGCGAAGCATTCCGGATGGACCCTCTACTTGAGCAGACTGCGGAAGTGATTGAGGAACGCCTCAAACTGCCGGTGCTTGTCGTGCTGCGAGGTGACCAGTTCCCGAGCGTTGCGGCCCATGCGCACGAGCGCGTCACGGTCACTCCACAGCTTCTCAATACCCGCGGCCAGTTCTGCGGCATCACCGGGCTCAGCCAGGTAGCCTGTTTCGCCCTCGATCACAATCTCGGGTACCCCGGCCATGTTTGAAGAAACCACGGGCACGCCCATTGCCATGGATTCCAGCAGTACGTTGGGCAGCCCTTCCTTGTAGAGGCTCGATAGCACGGTGATATCCAGGCGCTCGAAAACGATGTCGGGTTCGCGCGTAAACGGAAAGAAGGTGATGTTGTTATCCAGCTTCATATCCACGACCTTCTGCTTGAGCATCGCCTCATCGGGGCCGTCTCCAACGAGCATGGCGTGGACGTTCGGCAAGGGTCCGGCCGCGAGCTTCGCCACAGCCTCGAACAGGACGCTCTGGCCCTTCCGTTCCTCAAAGGATCCAATGCAGCCGAGCACCGGCCCGGCATTCTCAGGCAACCGGTAACGCTTGAGGGCCTTGGCCCGGCCCTCTTTCGAAGGAGTGAATCGCGCGGTCTCGGTTCCCTGGTACACCAGAGTGACCTGGTCCTCCGGTACCTGGTAGGTGTCAATGAGGGCGTTGCGGGTGAATCCCGCAATTGCGATGACCGAGGTATTGATCCCTTCAGCGGGGATGTAGTACTCCCTGAGGTACTCGGGCACGATGGTACCGGTCTTGGGCAGCAGGTGCACTCTGAGCCCGGCTTCTCTGATGACCTTGCCGGCAAACACCGAGCAGTGGAACCCATTGCGCGGCGGGTGCACGGTACAGACTGCTACGTCCGCATCGCCGAGCGCACCGGCCCAGACCCTTCTGCTCTCCTCGTCTTCCGAGGTCACCTTGTCCCAGTCGTAGGTCACCACGCGTGCCCCGGTCTTGGCCACCTCGTCGGCCATCCAGCTATCGTGCGGACACAGTACGGTGGTCTGCTCGCCCTGTTCCAGGAAATAACGATTGGCCTCGGTAACCCAGATCTGGGTGCCGCCGTGCAGGGGCGTGTCTTCGATAAAGCAGATGCGCATGGAATTCTCCTTATACCGCTTCGATGAGTTTCGAGAAGGCGCGCATCAGCATTTCGCGTCCGTACCGCGCGCCGACCGCGTGCCGATTGTGCCGGCGGTTCTCTTCGCGTCCGATCCCGTCGAGGAGCAGTGCAGCCAGGTCGGCGAGGAACTCCGGGGTGAACTCCCTTTCCGGAAACGGGATGTAGTTGATCTGTTCGTCCGCGGGCAGGTGTTTGCCAACCACTCCGGCAAACACTGCCTCGGGCTCGTAGCGACTACAGATGATCGGCACGCCGCAGGCCCCCGACTCGATAATCGGCAGCCCGCGCCCCTCGGTCTCACTGGGAAAGACCACCGCAGTCGCCATGCGGTATATGTCTTCAATATGGAGGCGCGCATAGCCCCTGTCACCGAACGCGGGATGCTCCTCGGTGCCCACCGAAAACGCGATGAACACGCGTTTGCCGGTCTCGCCCGTCCGCTCGACCACCTCGCGGTAGGCCTCCATCACGACCTGGAGATCGGCCTGATGCTCAATCGGCGTAGGCCCGGTGATGTGTAGCACCAGGCTGCGCTCCTCGGCGTCGAACTTCTCGCGGAATACCGGCGTCTGGAGCAGCGCGCCGATCAGATGCAGGTCGCGCTCGATACGCTTGCGCGAGATGATTCGGGTTGGTTGCAACAGGTAGACCAGGCTGTCGGCCTCGGGATCGAAACTGAGCCCCGCCTCGGCGCCGACCACCAGCGGGCGCTGGGCACCCATCCAGGTACCGAGGTTTGCGAGGTGCTCGTCCACCGCCACCGAGTGAGGACGATCGGCGCCGTCGGCGAGAATGCAGGCCATACGCCGGCGCGCGCTCCTGACCTCCTCGGCGGTGTACTCAGCGAGAAACTCATCGCTGATCGTGGTGGACAGCTCATGCACCCGGTCCGACGCAAAACCGTCGATCTCGATCAGGTGTTTGGTCTGCAACTCGTTGATGTTGACCTGCAGCCACCGCCGCCCATTCCAGGGGTAGAGCTGCTTGAACATGCTGAAGAACGCGCGGTTGTCGATGTTCTTGAAGAAGTGATCGCGCACTCCGAGGTCCTCGCCGGGCTCGTACTCGCTGGTGGGCTTGCCACCTTCCCAGTAGTAGTCGTGGTTGGAGTTGATCACGTAGGCGCCGAGCAACTCGCCGGCCAGGATCATCCCCAGGGCATAGGCCGGATTGCCGGGATTGGAATTGATATTGACCGGGATCAGCAGACCGATATTGTGGGCAGCCACGTAGACGCCGAGATCGCCGGCGATCCGTACCGCCTGGGCCCAGATTCCGCGTGCCATCTCGCGCGAGCCGTCGCTGTTCGGCGGCATCACCTCGTAGAAGAGCCGGGCAAACCACGTGCCGTCATCCCATTTGCTCCAGCCGTTCACCCCGTTGATCTTGAATCGCCGCCAGTGCGGGCGGATGACGCTGTCAGCCTGGGCGTAGAAGTCACCGCCGATGAAATGCACCGGCAGGGCGGAGTCTGCGCCGGAGAGCAGGGACTCGATACAGTCGGCGTACTTGGAAATCTCAATCGAGACGCCGTCGATGCCGTAGTCGAACGTCACAAAACCCACCCCACTGCGCGCAGCGCAGTTCGCGCTGGGCCAGGGGCTTTGCACCTTCATCTCGCGCAGGGCTTCGAGCTGGAGTGAAATATCGCCCCAGTCCGCGACTTCAGCGGCGCCAAGGGTATCAGTCATCCGGGTGAGCAACGCGTTGAGATCGGTCATGTCATCTCCATTTGGCGTGCGGACAAGGAACCAGCCAATCGACCAAACCCGGAATCTACCACAGAGACGGTCGTATGACGAGGACCCGCAGCCGCCGCCGCACATCCTGCCGGCACGGCAACCACGAAACCGATCGCAACACCATACTTGCGCATTCGAGCCTCCACAAGCAATGTAACTCGTGGCCCGGTTCTCGGGAAACTACGGTGGTGGCGCTCAAGAAGCCGGTAACATCTTCCGTCGCCCTGGGTGATTCAGTAGTAGTAGAATATATCCGACGTTCCAGGGGTATTGTCGGAGAACGCTCAAAGCGGAGAGGAGTTTTTCATGAAGCGAGGGAAAGTGGTAATCGCAATCCTGATTGTGCTGGTCGTACTGGCAAGCTGCGCGCCCGGACCAAACAGTATGGCAGACCAGCCGGGCGAAGACGAACAAGTTGCCGGGTTCTGGATGGGGCTGTGGCACGGCGTCATCGCTCCCGTGACGTTCATCATCTCACTATTCAACAAGTCGATTGAGTTCTACGAGGTCCACAACAACGGCGGATGGTACTCCTTCGGGTTTCTCCTGGGCGCGAGCATCATCCTCGGCGGGGGAAGCGGCGGAGCTGCGGGTAGCAGGTGCCGTCGACGAAGAGACTAGTCGGCGCATGGTGAGCTATAGCTTTCCCGCCGGTTTCTACGGCGATGTTCGGACCGAGGACGTGTTCGAGACAGGCATCCAGGTGACCCTCGGTGACGTCGAGGAGATGCAGGAACGTGCCTACACGGCGGCTTTTGTTCGGCTCTTTGACGGGAAGAAGTGGTACTACGCTTCCACAACTAACCTGGACGGCATCCAGCAGGAGATCTACCGCCTTGCCTCCATGGGCACCGCGTCCGATGAGATCAACTCACACCCCGTTGTGTCTCGCTATCAGGTTCACACCGGCGACCACTGCGCCTTCGCTGGCGACGCGGACATCGCGGCCGTGTCGATTGCCGAGAAGATGGATCTGCTGCAGGAGTACACCGATCTCATCGACGGGAAGGAATACGTGGGCGTCTGGCGCGCCAACTATGTGGATCAGCGGAAGGTGAAGCACTTTGTGTCGAGCAAGGGAGCGGATCTTACCTTTGACACCCAGCGCGTGGGGTTTCGTATCTACTTTGAGCTTGCCGAGGGCGACCGGCACTGCAATGAACGGTATGACCGTGCGGCAGAGACCTTTGAGCCGCTCCGGGGGCACGGCGCCGCGGCAGTTGCGAGGTACAAACAGGCCGTCGACTACCTGCTGAACTCGGTCAACGTTGAGCCGGGCGACTATCCGGTCATTCTCTCTCCTGAAGCTGCCGGAGTGTTCGCGCACGAGAGCTTTGGTCACAAGAGCGAAGCCGACTTCATGATCGGTGACGAGACAATGAAGGAAGAGTGGCAGATTGGAAAAGCGGTAGGCGTCTCGATGCTCTCCATCGTCGAGGACGGCACACGACGTGGATCCGGTTACGTTCCATTTGACGATGAAGGCACGGCGGCCGGTGAGCACTACCTGATCAAGGAGGGCAGGCTGGCCGGCAGGCTCCACTCGGGCGTAACCGCGGCGGCACTGGACGAAGAGTTGACCGGTAACGCGCGGTCTATCAATTTCGAGTACGAGCCGATCGTTCGGATGACTACGACCTACATCAAGGAGGGCCCGGACACCCTAGACGAGCTCATTGCCGGCGTGGACACGGGGGTGATCGTGGAAACCATCACGCATGGATCAGGCATGTCCACCTTCACCATGGCGCCATCGCTCGCGTACATGATTCGGGACGGCAAACGGGCGGAACCGGTGCGGATCTCGGTAATCACCGGTGATGTGTTCACGGCGCTCGGTGACATCGATGGAATGTCCAACGAGGTTGAGCTCCTGTCATTCGTTCTCGGCGGATGCGGCAAGGGCGAGCAGCCATTATTGCCTGTTGGCTTCGGGGGACCCTGGGTTCGCGTCAAACAGCTGTCGGTGAGGTAGAGGTGGTGCCATGAAGCATATGAAGAGAGAAACCTACAGGCAGAACGTGCGGGAAACATCAATCAACGTCATGCAGACCCGGATTGAATCGATACGAACCAAGAACATCACCAGGAACTCACTTCGATTGTACGATGGCGAGCACCTGGGCGTTGCGGGAACGCTGGGAGAGGCAGACGAGGGCGAGTTGCTGCGCAAGGCGGAGGCCGCGCTGTCTCGAGAGATTCCCTATCCGTTTGAGCCGCTCGCGGGGAATTGCCGGACCGCACGGGTGACCGCCGAGTTCGACGGGAGCCAGGCCTTTGTCGAACAGATGCGCCAACTCCTCGATGAACTCCGCAGTCACCAACCCGAGTTCGTCTTTTCCGGCAAGTTCAATCTCGCGACGAACACTGCGGTGATGGAGAACGACACGGGGCTGGACTACTCATACGAGGGGACCACGGCCGATCTCGACCTGTGGATCAAAGAGAAGGGCTCAGCCAACATTCTCGATGCGGGAGTCGAAATCAAAGGAATAGCCTACAATCAGGACGCATTCGTCGAGACCACCGACATGATATGCGACGCGTTCAAGCGCCCCGTCGAGATCGATGATGGTGAATACCCCGTGGTGTTCCTGTCCACTGATCAGTTGTACCGGATTCTGCTGATGCGCTCGCTCCATGGGCTTCTGTTTGGCAGCGGTACATCACTCTTCTCCGGAAAGATCGGGGAGAAACTGTTCTCCGACAAGGTCACGATCCGTCAGAGCAGGAGCGAGACCGACCAGATCTATCTTCCGTTCTTCGATTTCGAAGGCGCGGTGAACACGGACGACCGGTATACGCTTATTGACGGCGGCACCCTCGTTGCGCCGTTCACAACCCGAGCCTACGCCGCAAAATTCAATCTCCCGCACACAGGTTCTGCCGCGGGTGAGTATGATTCGGTGCCGAATCTGGGCATTCCCGAGTTGCTCTTCGCCGGCACCGGACAGACCGCTGCCGAGATTGTCGGAGGCAACAAAGCGATTTTGGTTCTGATCGCCTCAGGCGGCGACTTCACCCCCGATGGCGCCTTCGCCTCTCCCGTGCAACTTGGCTATCTCTACGACGGGAAGCAGCTGCTCGGCAGGATTCCCCAGGCGACCATATCCTCCCACCTCTACGAGATGTTCGGCGACGGTTTCCGCGGGGTCTCGACCGACCCGGTCTTTCCGATCGGCAGCGACAGGGCAGTCATCATGAACATGAAGGTGGAGAAGAGCGGCTGAGCCGGACGAGCGTCTCTGAATAAACCGGCTGAAGCCGGGTAATCAACCCAGGAGGAGCAAGCGATGAACAAGTACCTGCCGGCGATCCTGTCGGCACTGGTTGTCATTGTTCTGGCCGCTGCCTACGCGGTGTTCTGGTTCCTGGTGATTGACGACGCCGAGATGGTAAACACGGTACGCATCATCATTGCATCGATTTCTCTCTTTGTCGTGATTGGGGTAGCATGGGCACTGATATCGCGTATTCGGGAACTGCGAGGAGGGCAGGAAGATGATCTTGGTAAATACTGATTTTGTGAGCGGCAAAGAGCTTCAGACGCTCGGAATTGTGAAAGGATCGATGATCCAGTCGAAGCATCTTGGCAAGGACCTTGCGGCCGGCTTCAAGACGCTTGTTGGTGGCGAGTTGAAGGGGTACTCCGAGATGCTCAACGAGGCGCGTGCAATTGCCACCAAGCGGATGGCCGAAGAGGCCGAGGCGCTGGGCGCCGACGCCGTAATCAACCTCCGCTACACCTCTGCGACTGTCATGCAGGGAGCAGCAGAGATACTCGTGTACGGTACGGCCGTGAATTTCGTGTAGTCGCCGATCCACTCCCTCCAGGCCTTCTTCGGCACTCAACTCTACTTCCTCCACTGTCGAGGATCCTGTGGG
>DAOWMR010000524.1 GCA_030642995.1 Spirochaetales bacterium | reverse complement strand
ATTTCATCCATCAGCTTCCCGAGATCGGGGAAATCGTGGCGTTTCATAACGCCTCCTCTGGCTCTCGGACACGCTTGTGACACCGGAGCCGGCAAGATGTGTCCCGCATCGGGGACTGCCGCCCATACCGCGACGGCCTCGGGCCCTTTCGGCGCCCGCACCTACAAGGATGCAACATTCATGCCAAATTTGCCACCCAGCGCACTCCGGATGGCCGCGACTGTCAATTCCTTGCACGGTAAGTATCTATCGATGGTAGTTTCGGAATGAGGGTTGGTCAATCCAAGACGCGCGGCGTCTGCTCGCGCCGGCCGAGCCTCCCGGCGGGGCAAAAGGGTTCAGTGCGGCAAGACTCTCGGCAGGATCGTGTCGAAATGACCCGCTGTCGCGTGGACATCTGCCAGGGCGCGGGAGCGTGACAGACCGGCGAGGCTTCTGATAGGATACGCGGGCTTTGCGTATACTATTCATTGCCGAAATTGTGGGGAAGGCCGGCGTTTACTGCGTGAAGTCGGTGCTCCCTGGTCTCCGGAAAGAACTCGAGATCAATTTTGTGGTTGCCAATGCCGACGGCGCCACCGGGGGGTTCGGGATCGGGAAGAATCATGCCATCTACCTTCGCAAACTCGGCATAGATGTGATCACCGGCGGCGAGCAGATCTACTTCAAGAAGGACATGGTTGCCCACATTGAGAACTCCTCCTATATACTGCGACCAGCCAACTTTTCGCCGGCCGCACCCGGGAGAGGGTGGCGCTATTTCAATGCCGGCGAAGAGCGGGTGGCGGTGATCAGCCTGTTGGGGCAGTCCGGTTTTGATCGGGTCCATGCCAGCAATCCGTTTACCTACTTGCCCGAGTTGGCGAGCAAGGCGAGGAGAGAGACGCCGTACGTTATCGTTGATTTCCACGCCGTCACGACGGCGGAGAAGTACACGATGTTCCATCGGGCGGACGGTGCGGTATCGGCGATCGTCGGGACGGGAACCCGCGTGCAGACCAACGACGCCGCGATCATGCCGCGCGGAACGGCAGTCATCACCGACGCAGGCAGGACGGGGAGTCGCGACAGCGTGGCCGGTTTGGACCCTGGCCCTGAGATCCGAAAGTTTATAAGTTCTATGCCGGAGCGGTCGGCCGATGCGTGGGACGCGCTCCAGTTCCAGGGCGTGATTCTGGATCTGAATCCGGACGGGAAGGCTGAACGGATTGAGCCGCTAACCCGCACATGCAAGGAGGCGTCTGGTGACCGAACGGGCGCGAGTAGTTGAAATTCACGAGGATTCCGCGATGCTGGAGTGCTTTGAGAACTCCGGTTGTGCGAGCTGCAATAGTTCGTTCTGCAACGTCAAGGCTCGGACATTTCAAGCCGCCGTCACTTCCGAAGTTCGAGTGAAAATCGGTGACCAGGTTGAAGTCTTTCTGCCTCCGTCCAAGGCGATCGGAGCCGGGTTTTTCGTGCTGATATTTCCTCTCCTGCTTTTTGTTGGTGTCTACCTCGCCTTCGGTTTTCTCGAGAACGAAGGGGCTCAAGTGGGAGCAGGGCTCGGGGGGCTCTTTTCCGGATTCGGGCTTGTCTATCTGATCGGACGCGGTCGGCGTCCCACGCTGCCTCGGATTGTGCGAGTGCTTCACGATACGAGCGTGTAACCGTACACCTCGCAAAACGCATCAACAACCTGT
>DAOWMR010000329.1 GCA_030642995.1 Spirochaetales bacterium | reverse complement strand
CCGGCGCCTCTCCTCGGACCGGTTCCGATTCACAGGATTCCCCGGATCTTGCTCCAGCAGCCGGTGATTGGGATGAGGTCACTCCGGAAGAAGAGCGATTTATTCGGCGATACGTCGAGACGATGACCTACATGGTTTATTTCAGCGATGACGCGGCCGTGGGTGCCGGAAATGCCGAGTTCATCATGCAGAGCGCGGTGAATCAGGCGAACAGCTACCTGGTTTCCGACGGCCGAGTGGTTGTGGATGCGGCCCAGGTCGAGCGCCTCAAGGCGGACCAGCAGCTCGTCTACGAAGAAGAGACCGGTCGAGAGATCAGTCTCCTGCAGTGGGTTGCCCGCAGGTTGAACGCGGATGTTTACATCGAGTTGGACGCGCAGGTAACCGGCACCACCTCCGCCGAGAACCACTACGGTACCGCGGACGTTACGTTGAACATGTATGATACTTCTACCGCACAGGTGCTTGGATCGGTGAACCGGCGGAGTCAGAACAGCTTCAGCCGAACGAGCCAGGAGGATGCGGTGTTGAACGCCGTGCAATCCACCGTCTACCAGGCCATGCCATCCGCGGTTGAGATGGCGCGGAATCAGATGGCGCGGATGCTTACCCGTGGCATCCGGTATGAGCTGACAATTCAGAGTCCACCGGACGGTCGGTCCTTGAGTCGATTCAGGTCCGCCATGCGTGACGAGGTGCGGGAAATCGCTACCGTCAGTCAGTCGCCGGAGGAAGCGGTGTACGAGGTGTTTGTCATTGGCAGCACTGATGATGTCGTGGATCTTGTGTACGAGGTTTCGGAACGCGTTGCGGGATTCGAAGACCTCGTGTTGGTAATAAGCCGTGGTCGAGCCATGACGTTCGACGCGGGTTTCTAAAGAGTGAGGAGGAGCAGCAATGAGACGTAGTTTTGTTTTCCTGGGTGGGGCCCTGGTTGTTCTCTTTGTGGTTGGATGTGCCGGCGGGCCGCCAACGGAGCCGGCGCAATTCGAGGAGCCGAGCTTCAAGATCATTGAGTACAAGAACAGCGCCCTTGGAGCCGAGGTCCCTGACTGGGTCACCATGGATGTCGGCGAACTCGAAGATGACTTTGAGGACGAGTACATCTTCCGCTTCGAGCAGACCGGCCGGAATCTGACGGGCGTGAAGAACGTGGCGGACAACATGAACGCGCCGGCGGAAATTGCTCGATTGGTCAGTACACGAGTTCAGCAGAAGTTTGCGGGTGCCCAGGTCGGTGACGAAGATTTCGTTGAGACCTACTTTGAGAACGTTGTCAGGATCGTGTCGGACGCCGAAATCAGCGGGCTCCGGAAGTACGGGGATTTCTGGGTTCTCAAGGAGTACTACGACGAGAAGGGGAACCCGACCGAGCGAGAGTACGAGTACTATACGATGTACCGGATCTCCCGCGATCACGTGGACGATCTGATTGAACGCGCCATATCGGGGCTGGATGCTCAGACCGAAGAAGAGCAAACCGCCCGCGAACGGGTGAGAGAGATCCTGAACGACGGAATCTAGATCGACAACCGACGCGAGAGGGCGAGCATTGCGTTATCTGACCCGGGCCGCCGTGACCGTGGCGGCATTCCTCACAATCCTCACTTGCGCCGGCGGGCCCGAGTTGACTTCCCGTCGCGTCCCCGACTGGGTGCTCACGCCGCCGGGTGCCGATGCTGAGTTCGAGTACTTTGTCGTCTCGGCTTCGGCGGCTGAGAATGCGGTGGAAGCCGAAGAAGCGGCGGGGTACGTGCTCCTCTTGCAGATCAACCAGGCCCTCGGCGTTGAGATCTCGGTGGAGACCAGTGCGGAGGCCAGAAGCACCCTGGACAGCTACGAGGCCAACCTGGTTCAGCAGGTAACTCAGCGCGGGAGCGGGCAGGTTGAGGGACTTCGAGTAGCGGACCGCTACATAGCCGAACAGGTTGATGGTGTGGTCGTATATCTGCTTGGCGAATATGAGCGCGCTGCATTTGAAGCTGAGCGCGCCAAGCGACAATCGATCCTTCGGCAACAGGAAGCGCTCGTTACGGGGCCGGAGACCGAGGGCGATTCACTGGTGGAGGCCGGACGTCTGACGCAGGGGATCCTGCTCTACGGCCAGGCGGCGATGGCAGCCTCGGAATCTGACGTCCGTATTGCCCCCGTCGTGCTCCAACGTGCATTGCAGAAGGCGGCGGAGGCAGGGGCACGGCTCGAGCTCTCAACACTGAGCGGTCCGACGACCGTAGCGCTTGGCGTGGACGTGGACGAACCAATCATCTTCCTGCTGCGTGATGATCGTGGACAACCGGTCGCCGGGGCCTCCGTGGAAATCTCCTACATAGACAGACGGGGCAGCCGGGACGTCATACGCACCGCCGCTCTTCTGACCGACGAGGTCGGGCTCGTCACCTTCCAACACCCTCTACCGCAGCGCGTCGGTGGGTTCACCGTGACCGCCCGATTGGACCTCGGGCCGCTCTTTTCCATGTTGGACACTCTGCCGAGATCGGTTGGTGCCCAGGTTGACGCGGTAGAGGATGCCGTGGTGAACGTTCGGGCGACGCATCGATTTGTGGTTCTCTCACAGGCGCGCGAGATCCCGACGGCGGTTGTTGTCCTGGACCTTGACGCGGCCGGTGTGTTCATGCCCGGCGATCTCGCCGCCGCCGGCATTGTTGAGGCACTCTCGCAGTCGGGTTTTCAGTTGCGGTCGGCGCCGATAGAACCGGGTCAGCTGCTCGGGCTGACCTCTGCCGAAGCCATCGCTTTCTTGCAAGAACGAGTCAACGCCGACGTAATCCGCGTCATTTTCGGGACTGCGCAGATTGCGGAGTTCAGGGAGGACGACGGCGTCCTCGTCAAGGTGAGCGGAAGCGTGACCGCCGTGGATCTTGCCTCCGGGGCGGTTCTCTATAGCGCGAGCGGTATCAAGAACGCCCGAAGCCGCACCGCGGATCGGGCAATTTCCACCGCCTTTGCCGAACTGGGGCGTCAACTCGGTGAGGAACTCGCGTCGAATTTACCGTAGAAATTCCCGCCGCTCAGTCTTCACTTTCCGTTTCCATCCTTTTCTTCAGTGCTTCCAGGGCCACCTCCGCCTCTGCTTCAGCAACTGCGTTCGTCGTTTCGTGATTCGTCCCAACTATCCCTTCGAGCTGCTCCAGCAGAGCTCCGGCGTTAACCGAGAGCTCCGGCTCCTGACGGATCTTCTGGAAGCGTCGTTTGAGCTCATCCACCTTGAAGTTGATTTCCCGTTCTTCGTTCTTCAGACGTACGAGATTTGCGTGCGCCTCTTCAGCCCGGGCCAGGCACTCTCTGGCAAGATCCAACTCACCACGGTCGGCGGCGAGTCCGGCGCGCTTCTTCCACAGCTCGAGCTCGTCGTCGGCCACGGCCCGGTCACGGGCAACCTGTTTCTGAGTGATGATGAACTGAGCGACATAGTCTTTCGCCTCCGCGGGTGAGAGCCCTTCCAGGTCAAAATCGTCTTGCATGCCGCTTCTCCTGTCCGCAACTGTACGGAATCACCACACTGCGGTCAACGGAACCCTGCGCAAACCTAAACAGCCGGCGCTTGCTGCTCCATTGCGATGAGGGTAGCTTGGTACGATGCACGAGCACGAACACCCGATCGCTGCGCCCGCAACGGCACTGACGCCGAGTGCCATATCGGTCGTTCGCTGCAGCGGCCATGATTCCATTGAGCTTGTCGGGAAACTTTTTCGCCCCGCCGATCGGCTGTTGCATGCCCCAAGTCACACAATTCACCATGGGATGCTGAGCCGAGCATCCGGGGAAGCCGTGGATGAGGTGATGGTTGCCGTTTTTCGTGCCCCTGCCGGTTACACCGGCGAGGACTCGGTGGAGATCTACGGTCACGGCAGTCCGGCGGGGGTTCGGCGCAT
>DAOWMR010000120.1 GCA_030642995.1 Spirochaetales bacterium | reverse complement strand
GGCAAGGATATGTTGGGCGCACTCGTCCGGCGGCAGACCCGCAGCCTGATTGCCATCGGTGATTCCGTACGCATCACCACTCGCCGTCATTGCGTTGGCACTGATATTGGTTCGAACCACCCCCGGCACAACCAGAGTCACGGCAATCCCCTTTGGTTCCACCTCACCACGGAGGCTGTCAAATAGTCCGTGCAGCCCCATTTTTGCGGCCGAGTACATGGTTCGCTGCGGCGTTGGAACACGCGCAGCCATACTGGTGATGGTGACCAAGTGCCCACCGTTTCCGGCAAGCATCCGGGCCACGACGGCGCGGGTCACCTCCATGGTCCCAATAAGGTTAACTTCAACGATGCGCCGGAGCACGGCTGGATCGGTCTCGGCAAAGAGAGAGCGCTGGCTGACCCCCGCATTGTTGATAAGAATGTCCACCCCCCCAAGCAGGTCCCAGGCCCTGGTAGCTTTCTCGTCAACGGCGGCACCGTCGGTGCTATCCATCGGCAGTGTCCGGACGGTGTTGAAACGCTCGGCGAGATCGGACAACCCCTCTTCACGTATGTCCGAGGCAACCACATCAACCCCGGCCTCTCCAAGAGCCTCAACCATGGCTCGCCCAATGCCTCCGCCGGCGCCGGTCACCCAGACACGTTTTCCGTTGAAATAGTTGATCCAGTTCTTCATCAGGTATGCTCCCGGAAGTCTTCGCCCGGAGGAATGTCGGCCTTTCTCAGTGAGCAGAGAATGGTGTCGGTCAGCGGCGTGATTCGCGCGATGCGGTTAGCCTGCCGCTCCACCATCCGCTCAAACAGGTTGCGGACAAACCGTCCATTTCCGAAGCTCTTGTCGCGTTCAGCGTGGAACTCTTCCAATATGTTGAGGATTGCGCGGCGGGCAGGTCCGGTCACGGTGAACGACGCGGCCTTGCGAAAGACGTCGAAGATCTGGAGCAATTCCTTGGGGGTGTAGTGGTCGAAGTAAAAGAATCGATTGAACCGACTCTTCAGACCCGGATTGGAGTTGATAAACTCCTTCATCTCGTCCGGGTAACCGGCAACAATCACGGCGAGCTGGTCCCGGTGATCTTCCATCCGCTTGAGGAGCGTATCAACCGCCTCCTGCCCAAAGTCCTTGTCGCCTTTTCCGAGCGTCAGGGAATATGCCTCGTCAATGAAGAGCACTCCATCCATCGCGTCCGACAGTACCTCGTCGATCTTCATTGCCGTCTGGCCCACGAACCCGGCCACGATGCCTGCCCGGTCGGTCTCAATGAGGTGCCCTGATTCCAGCAACCCGAGGCTTCGGTAAACCTTTCCAAGGAGTCGCGCGATGGTTGTCTTGCCCGTTCCCGGGGGTCCGTAGAATACGGCGTGGAGGGTGACCGGCGTAACGGGCAAGTCACGCTTCTCGCGCTCCTGCTGAACGGTGACCAGGTTCACGAAGGTGCGGATCTGCTCTTTGATCTTCGCCATACCAATCAACTGGTCAATCTTTGCCAGCACTTCTTCAAGAGACTCCTCGGGCTCCGCTTCTCTTTCACGCGCCTGTTTCTGGACCTTTTTCTCTTTGCCGGCGCTTGTCTCGGTCTCGCCGTAGATGATTGTACGGATCTTCTGCAGTCGTGCAGCCTCGGCATCGTTCACGGTTCCGTCTGCCTTGATGGCTACCTGGGCGAAGGTGTGAAAGGTGGCCGCCATTCGATCGAAGTGGGTGCTACTCTCGCTTTCGTCATGACGACGCAGATAGTTGAGACTCTTCAGGTGACCGTTCAGACGGGAACGGCCGACCTTCTGAATCTCGTTGTTGAACGAGTGCCAGTTACGGAGGATTGCCTTCCGGTGATGGAGTGGCAACGAGTCGTAGCGAAATAGATCATCCATCAGTTTGCGATCGTCCACCAGCCGCTGACGAAGCGGGATGAAGACCATGGCCATGAACAGCCTGGTTTCTTCCGGCGGCTCGGGCTCGCCTTTGATACAGGCATACGAGACGATGAAGAGATCATCCACCATCTGCTTCAGGAAGGTCGGCTCCCCGTTGAACTGCTTGTAATCGTTGATCGCGACGACGGTTTTCTTGGCCTCGGCGTGGAGGAAGTTGAGATTTGCAAGTTTGTTCTCACCCGCTCCATCTTCGCGGCTCTCATCGTTTATCGGCCCCTCAATCCGGGTCTCAAGATCCCGGATGAAGATATTGATCTGATTCACGTTAGCGACGGCGGTCAGAACGACCTGGCCGTCTTGCAGGTTGATCTGGATCTTGGTGGCCGAGTAACCGCGCCGTGTACTCACCGACTCAACCGAATCGTAGTCGATTGACTCCGGTGGGTTCTTGCTCTTTCCGGAGATCAGGAACAGAAGTCGCAGATCAGTGATGCAGAGAATCCCGGGCGCGCCGGATCCGGTTCCCGTTATGGCGATGCCCTGGTAGAACCCCTCGAGCACGTTCTCAACACACTCGGCCTGGTCCAGAGATCTGTCCAGAGTACTGAGGATGTTCTTCTTGAACGAGACATGGGTCCAATTGGGAATCTGTCGGAGTTCGGCCTCCAACTCACGGGCAACGGGCATACGTGGTATGAAAGCACGGACAGTGGGTGTTGTTCCAGAGTGGCCGGGGCTGTATTCGGTCCATTGTCGTGTTCAAGGAGCGGGTGACCGTCAACTCGTGCCGGACGAAAGCGTGTGCTCCATCATCCGGCTCAGGAACCGTGCCGCTCGCGCATCGATTTGGATCTGATAGAGTATCTGCCCCGTTGTCGTGAGGGACACCACTCCGTCTGCTGTTTCGACACGCGCGATCTCACTCCAACTGACGCTGAAGACGCGGTGACCGAGAGTTCCGGCAATGAGGATGCCGGCGCGTATGACAATCGCGACCGGGCGCAGGGAATCATAGACGACCCCTACGGCGGCGAGACCGAGCACGACAGAAGCGCCGATAGTGATTGGATTGACGCCCGCGGCCTGGAGAAATCCGGCCCCCGGGAGCAGGAGCGCGATGGCCAGAAGGTACCGCGCCCGCCGCTGGAAGGCCGGTCTGTAGAGCCGCACCCGCATACGCACCGATAGAAGGTACAACCGGACGGTGTTCGTGGCGAGGTCTCGCCTCTAGTCAGGGGAAGCCCTCTCGTATTCTTTGATGTGTTTGCGATAGTATCTGTCGAGTCCCTGGTTGATGAAGGCTTTGATTTCAGGCGAAAGCTCATCGATCTTCTTCCTGATGAGTTTCAGTATGAACGGGGGCATCAGGAATTCTTCTGAGAACTCGGATGTGCCGTACCGACCGTCGGTTTCGCCAACATTCATCGGGTTACCGTGGTTGTAGATGAACAGGCTGCTGAAATGGGAGATGTCGAAGCTTGTTATCTTCCGGCCCTTGAACAGGACAGCCAGTTGAAACCCGGGCCCCAAGTCAAAGTGTTCGTAGCGCAAGGTGTCTGCTTCACCGATCGTCATCACTCTGCCCTACGCGATCGCCACATCAAGCGCGAGTTCAATCATCTCCCGGAGGCCGGTCTCTCGATCCTCGGAGCTGAGCGCTTCACCGGTGACAAGGCTGTCGCTCACGGTACAGATTGCCAGGGCTTTGGCGCCTGCCCGGGCGGCGAGTGTGTACAGACCGTTTGCCTCCATCTCCACGGCGAGGACGCCGAACCCCGCCCAGTGTTTCCAGGAATCCGGATCGTCCTGATAGAAGGTGTCGCTGGAGAGGATGCCGCCGGCATGAAACCGATGGCCGCGCTCGGCGGCGAGTCCACACGCCGTACTCAGGAGGCCGTAGTCCGCAGCGGGGGCATAGTCCATTCCGACGAATCGAAGTCGATTGTGACCCGAGTCCGTGGAGGCGGTCATTGCTATGACGATGTCCCGCAGCGCAACTGACTGCTGAATGGAACCGCACGATCCGATTCTGATCAGGGTCCGTGCGTCGTAATCGCGAAGGAGTTCGCTCACGTAGATGGAGAGAGACGGGATTCCCATGCCGGTCCCCTGGATGGAAACGCGAACACCTTTCCAGGTCCCGGTGAAGCCGAGCATCCCCCGCACTCGATTGTAGCAAACGGGGTCGGAGAGAAACTCCTTCGCCGCGAACTCCGCGCGCAACGGGTCTCCGGGAAGCAGAACAATCTCGGCGATCTCACCGGGCTTTGTTCCAATGTGAATACTCATGGTTGGCCTCCGTGTTTCGGTGGTGTTTCGAACTCGTCTGATATCTGGCGGCGGATGAACTGGTTGAGCAGCGGTACCGCGAAGGAGTAGCGTCCGTGTCTGTTCTTGTAGATCAAACCCGAGTTCGAGAGCGCCACGAGCATCTGGTTGATGTGACTCGAGCTGAACGGTTTGTCCAGCATCTGCTTGGATTTCTCGGCAATCTCCTGGACGGCAAACTCGGCCGCTGAGGTGTCCAGTTGCGCGATGACCATCATCAATTCCCGCTGTCGGTCAGTTGCGCGGGCCCAACGACCCGCGAAGAAGTCAGTGTCCAGCTTTCTTTTGATTTCGGCAACGGGAACCGAGGTTTGTCCCTGCACGAATGCATCATAGACCTCACGACAGATGAACTGAATGAAGTAAGGATAGCCACCAGAGGCTCCTACGATGAGTTTGATGGATTGTTCATCTAGTCTGACAGGGCAGTGCGTGTTCTCGATCGGCTTCAGCATTGCGTCTCGGCTTTCCGGCTCTGTGAGGCTATCCAGGAACACAACACGGAACATTCGCTCGGCAAAGGTTCGGGCCTCCACCAGTTTGGGAAAGAGCGGGGGAAGTCCAACCAGGATAAGCATGAATGGCATGTCTTTCTTCTGAATGGATTGAAACACGTCAAGGAGCAAGGAAAGCGGATAGTTGTCTTTCGCGGCGTGGTCCGCCAAGTTCTGCGCTTCGTCATAGGCGAAAATCAACCCGCGATCTGTGGTCTGCTTCAGGACAGACCAAACGACCTCCAGGACCCGTTTGAGTTTGTCGGAGGGCAGCCCAGGTGTGGACGCGTAGATTGACCGAAGCGTCCGGAAATCAAGTTTGATCTCATCTCGCGTGGGAGGTGCCCCAAATCCAATATTGGATCGTTCGCGTTCTCCGACTACGAACGATGCCGTCAGGACGGAGAGATCGGTGAGGAGACGAAGGACTATTCTCTCTTCGCTGATGCTGGATGACTCGGATAAATCGGTGCCAACCCAGCGCCATTTCTCCCGGATAGCGATGGGTTTCAACGTGTCCAGGAGAACCGTCTTCCCAACACCCCGTAGCCCCGTCAGAACGAGATTCTCCAAAATCACCTTCTGTTCCAGCAGGCGCCTGAACTCCTCGGTTTCCTCTGCGCGACCTGCCAGGTATGGAGGCTTGTGGCCCGCTCCCGGACGAAATGGATTTTCGAATTCCTTGACCATAGTAAGTATACCTTAGCGCGTGCGCTAAGTTTATACAATGGACTAAATTTACTTTGTTGCGTAAGGCAGACTTGATTTCTCTTCGTTCTTCTGATATCAGCATCTCGAAAACGAGAGGGACTACAGCCCAACGCAGCTATCGCCGTCGGGAATGGGATGGCTATGCGCCCAAGTGATCAGGCAATTCAAATTGGCCATCCTCGCGGCACGGAAAGTCATGAACCGCAACCACCGCTGACGTCGGCAGACTCCCGTAGATATGTGGAAACAGCTCCTCACCACCATCCAGATTCTCATCAATCACCTTATCCGCCAAGCGGTCACGATCGATCTCGAGCAACACCATGTTCTCTCGCCCCCTGTAGTGAATGCTGGCAACGCGGGTCACTTGGTGGGAATACGAGCAATGAATGAAACCGTCGCGGTCGTAGGCCTCAGGCACGTAGGAACCGACCCGGGTCGCCTTGGTGGCCTCGGCTCTTGATGTGATATGGAAGAACGTCACTATAGTGTCTCCAGCGGTGCTCGACGCTGCTCTTCAGCCGCACTGTTCGTCGGTTTTCATATATCTTTCAGTTTCTTTGCTATTTTTCCTTCTATCTTCTTATAGGACGGCGGCGGGCCGGTATTGACTTTCTTCCGGTTGATGAACAAAGAATCAGAAATACCCCATTCGTCAAACACTTCCTTATCAGAAATATTGATCTCACGAAAAACGACCCGGTTTCCAAGTGCTGAAGATGCGCGCTTCGCCCTTTCAAATACTATGTTGTAAGCGGGGCACCAGCCACTGATGAATCCTGTTACTGTTACCTTGTTGCGGTCCAGTTCCGGCTCCTTCCTGGCTTCAATCCATTTTGGTGGAACGGCGTCTTCCGAAAACGGTTTCCACAAGAGAACCCGGCCAAGGAAACCTTCTTTATCTACCTGAACATATCCTTGCTTTTTGAACCAGGACGCTCTCATGAACACCGGGAGAGGCACTCCCCAGGCAACGAGGCCTTTCGCACTTTTCTTCTTGACATCCTCTTCCGCCGCCGTTATCAACGCTTTCCCTATCCCCTGTTTCCGACAGTCCCCGACCCCTTTGTTTTTGTATCCATGGACCCAGATGCACAGAACAAAATACAATTCGGCGCCTTGAACAAACGAGTGTTCGATTGGGATATATTGAATCATGCCTACCGGTCTTCTCTCATCATTCAAGGCCAATTTCACACGGAGGCCCTTATCCTTCATCTTCCGATACCAGTGCTCCTTGTGATTTCCGGCTTCTTTCATTTCGTCCGACCAATCTTCCAGACAAACGAAATAGTCGCCTTCATGCTCCTCTGTCAGATCAACAATTCTCATGATCATTTCCTCCTGTCTGACATCCGGTGGAGCACGTCAGGTTGCATTTGTGATACCAAGTTTCTTGAGCGCCGCCTTGGTGCCGCGCTCACGCATGGCGGCAAATATCGATCCATCGATACGGTCATTATAGTCACGCATGAATAGATCGTCTGCGATTTGCGCTTCGCAAATTCCTTCTGAAGGCCACCTGCACTTGGTGCAACTTCAAGAGATGAAAAACAAAAGCCCTAGATAGCGTAGGTTCAGAACACAAAACAGTGAGACGAGGACAAGTATGGAGAAACAACCGCCTGCGATATTTGACCAACGACGGTCCCTCCAGGAGCTCACCGAAATGACTACCGAACCCATCGTGAGTATGGTGATTGCCCAGCTTGCGATGACCTTGTGCAATGCCGGAGAAAAGGGACGAGCATATCCGGAGTTCAGCCAGAGATCCAGAGTTGCCGCTTCTCCCAATACAATGGCTACGAACACGATGCCGACCAGCGCGTTTGCCCCAATCCAAACACGTACAAGGCAAAACCGGCGGCGATTGCCCCGGCTATCACTTGACTTCGATTGATCCGCACGGAGGGGTTTGCTCATGAAAGCGGACGGCCATAATGTGCAGAAGACCAGGGCTGCCAGGAATACCAGCGCACTGATCACAAAGCCGACTTGGGGAACGGTCTTGAGATCGGGTTCTGTTGAGAGTGAATCTTTATCCTGAATGACGGCCGGCAGAATGTATTTGTTCATCATCATTCTAACCTGGGGATGACCATAACTCTGGTCATACGCGCCGGCAGTGATGACCACGACCAGATCCTCTGTAGGAAATACGTAAATCTTGTTGCCGCCGTTGCCTGAGGCGAAGTAGGTCTCAATTCAACGAGCATCGATTGGAAATGTCTCTCTCCACCAGTAGTAGCCGTAGTGCTGGTCAAGCTGAGCACCTGCAAGCAGGTGTGCCCTCGTCGACTCTTCCACCCATTCTTTTGAGATCAGCTGTTCTCCATTCCACATC
>DAOWMR010000088.1 GCA_030642995.1 Spirochaetales bacterium | reverse complement strand
GGTTCGATTCAAGAGTACGGCGGTGGAGGGTTTCACAAGTCTTGAGGACTACAAGAAGCGCATGCTCGGCGAGCAGAAGGCCATCTACTACATCACCGGTGGTGACGAGCAGACCCTGCGGAACTCACCGCTTCTCGAGGCCTACAAGCAAAAGGAAATTGAAGTGCTCATCATGGACGACGAGATCGACGAGATCGTCGTTCCATCCATCGGCACCTACAAGGAAACCGAGCTCAAACCGGTCAACCGTGCCGATGCCGGTGAGGACCTCGAGGCCGAGGCCGACAAGGAGAAAGAGAAGGAGCTGGGGCCGGTGGTGGAGACCATCAAGAAGGCGCTCGGTAACCGCGTGAAGGACGTTCGTATCTCCGTGCGCCTCGCCGACTCCCCGTCGTGCATAGTCGTTGATGAGAGCGATCCGACCCTCAAGATGCAGGAGATGCTCAAGGCGCTCGGCCAGAGTGATCTCCCGGACGTGAAACCGATCCTGGAGATCAACCCCGATCACGAGATCGTCAAGAAACTCGGTGAAGTGAAGGACGACGACTTCGCCGCCGACGTGGCGTTTCTCCTGCTGGAGCAGGCGTTGCTGGTCGAGGGTGCGCAGCTACCCGAGCCGGCGGAGTTCGTGAAGCGGTTGAACCGGGTAGTTAGCCGGGCGGTGTAGGACGCGGACCGATCTCCTCATCCGCCGTCCAGCGCCTCCCGCACCTTTGCGGCGAGATCCTGCATCGCGAACGGTTTCTGGATGAAGTTCACCCCCTTGTCTATCACGCCCCGATGAGCGATGACGTTGGCCGTATAGCCGGACATGAACAGACGCTTCAGGTCCGGGCGGAGCGACAGTAGGTTTTTCGCAAGTTCCCGGCCGTTCATTTCCGGCATGACCACATCGGTCATGAGCAAGTGAATCTCGCCGGCATGTTCCGCGGCCAATCGGATCGCCTCGCCCGGCGTGGATGCGGCGAGTACGGTGTACTCCTGGCGTTCGAGCATCGTTGTCGTCAGTTTCAGGATTGCCTGCTCGTCCTCCACCAATAGGATGGTCTCGTGACCCCGGTCTGACGGTTCAGCAGGACTTCCGGTGCGTACTTGTTCGGCCACGCCCGTGTACCGGGGCAGGTAGAGCCTGAAGGTGGTCCCGTCGTCCGGTTCACTGTAGACGTTGATGAACCCGTCGTTCTGTTTGACGATGCCGTAGACCGTTGCCAGACCAAGGCCCGTGCCCACTTCCTTGGTGGTGAAAAACGGTTCAAAGAGCTTGCCGAGCATTTCCTTGTCCATGCCGCAGCCATCATCACTGACGGCCACCAGCACGTACTCGCCCGGCACGAATCCTGGATGATCGTTGCAGTAGGCTTCATCGAATGTCACGTTTTCCGTCTCGATGGTAACCTTGCCAACATCTGCGATGGCCTCCCGCGCATTGACGCAGAGGTTGGCCAGTATCTGGTCAACCTGCGACGGGTCTACCTTGACCGGCCACACCCTCGTCTCCGGCAGCCAAGCCAAATCAATGTCCTCGCCGATCAACCGCCGCAGCATCTTGAGCATACCCTCGACGGTCTCATTCAGGTCCAGCACCGCCGGGGCGATGGTCTGCTTGCGGGCAAAGGCCAGCAATTGTCGGGTGAGGTCCGCCGAGCGTTCGGCCGCCTTGTGGATCTCCTGCAGGTCGGCAAAGAGCGGCCCGGCTGGGTCCACCTGGCCCAGGGCCAGCTCCGTGTGGCCGAGGATCACGCCGAGCATGTTGTTGAAGTCGTGGGCCACACCGCCGGCGAGACGACCCACCGATTCCATCTTCTGGGCCTGGTTCAGCTGCGCCTGGAGCTTCTTTCGTTCCTCTTCCGCCTGTTTGCGGGCGGTGATGTTCTGCGCGAACACGGCGACAAGCCGTACGTTGCCGTCACCGTCAAGAATCGGAAACATGGAATTATCGTAGTGGCTGGCTCGGTTCTCATCCTCAAATCGTGCGGACTTCTTACCCGCTACGAGTTCCCGAAGGATCTTCCACCTTCTTTCGGCGACTTCCGGTTGCGCAAAGTCAAAGGGGCACTTGCCAACCAGCTCCTCCGGGGTGAGGCCGAATCGCTTCGCAGCGCTCTCGTTGGCGGCGACAAAAGCTCCTTCCGGAGTCAGAAGCATAGCCACGTCTGTGGTGGCATTCAGCAAAACGCGCGCCTTCTCCTCGCTTTCCCGCAGTGCCTCCTCCGCCTTCTTGCGGTTTGAGATCATCCGGTTAAAGGTACGCGTCAGATCGGCAATTTCCTTTCCGCCGCCTTTGAACGATAGCTCCCCGCTCACTTTCCGTTTTCCAAAGTCGTGCATGGCGTCCGCCAGGTCCACCAACGGGCGCGTCGCGCGACGGCTCACGAGTATCCCAATCGCGATCCCCAGAGCCGCCAGAAACAGGGTCAAAAGAATAACTCTGTTGCGGAGCGCCGCGATCTGAGCGAGGGTGTGCTCCTCGTCCATGCCGATGTGGATATGAGCATTCATGCCTTCAATGAGTGGATAGCCAATCTCAAGAACGTTGCCGGTGTTGGTCTTGAGATACGCGATTTCCGGAGATTGACCGAGCGGAATGTACTGATGTTGTCGTTCAGCCAACGCCCTGGGGAAGCCACCCTCGAAGGAGTGGGCGAATAGTCGGTAGTCGAAGTCCACAACGTAGATGTATCGAATGTTCTGCGAGCGCTCCGCTGCCCCCCTTATGGCCTCGCGCACTTCAACAACGTCTCCGTTGATCACATTGCTGGTGATGTGCTCGCCGACACTCCGGGCGACGAGCACGGCCTGATCGTGCAACTCCTCTTGGAGCGCTTCACGCATCATCCAGCTCACCAGGAACGACGTACCAAGGCCAACAACCAACAAGACGGTTGCAATCAACAGAGTGATTTTCGTAGGCAGCTTCATTGTGCTCGCTCCCCAGCCGGGGCGTTGAGCAAACCGAACCTGATGCTCCATTCGCGCAGTTCGGCGTAGTCGTCGTCGTGTGCTTCAATGAATCCGCTCGCCATCTCCGTCCGGTCCCAGTGATAGAGTCCTTCGGCGTGGGCGCCCGTGGGCTCGAAGTCCAGCAGCGCCTGTTTGACTTTCTGTATCACATCCGGCGGGACATCCCGGTTCGCCGCGATGCCGCTCGAAGGATAGAACTCCGAAGTGTGGATGATGCGAACGATTCCTTCCGCGGCCAACCGTCGCCCAAAGATGTCCTGTACTCCAGTCGCGTCGGAGCGCCCCGAGATCACCGTGTTGGCGCAGTTCTGGTGCGAACAGGTGTGTTTGTATCGCGCCAGATCGTCGAGTGATATGCCGTGCTCGGCCAGGACGATGCGGGGGATGAGATAGCCCTGGGTGGAAGTGGCGCCGGCGAAAGCGAAGCTTTTGCCGCGAAGCTCCTCGACGCTTCGGATTGGGCTGTCGGGTACGACGACGATTGCCGACTGGTACTCGTCCCGCCCTTCGGCGTTCAGGCCTCGAACGAGAGGGATGACACCGTATCGTTCGCGGGCCCGAAGGTAGATTCCGGCGCCGACAGCCGCGAAATGAAACTCTCCCGTGCCAAGCAGGTCGGCGATGCGGGCGCCACCGGGCGTGAAGCGAAGTTCGAACCGCAACCCCGTCGCCTGTTCCAGGTATTTCAGCAAAGGCAGATACTGCCTGGCGTCTTCATCGGGGCTACCGCGCAACTCGAAGCCGAAGTACAGGACGCCGCTCTCTCGATTCGGTGCTATCAGAACCAGTTCGGCGTCATCGATTCGTTCGGTGAAGTCTATCTCTTCAACATCATGCGAATCGCAGCCCGTCAGGGCCACCAGCGCCCACATCGCCGCGAGGATAAGGAGAAGTCGAATCAATCCCGGTGGCCGCTTCCGCGATCGCTTGCTGCAGTTGGTCGTTTCAGAAATAGGATCTCTCATGTCGTATCTCTCATCTCAGTGTATCACCGATTCGCATTCCACCACACCGAATCGTAAATCTCTCCATCCGCCGGTGCATGTCAGCGTCGCCGCCCATTCACGATCCGGGCGGCAACGTCCTGAGTTTCCAGCTCTCCGAGGTTCCCGTTGATGCAGTTCTTGAAGTCGGCGCCGAACGTGGTGCTTCCGTGATAGTTGATGGAACAGAATGCAAATCCGTGATCGATCCATGCCTGGGCGTCCGGGAGATAGAGGTCGGTCATGATCGCGCTCGGGCCGCCGTGCGTGTGCACCACGGTGGGAAACGGTCCGTTCCCGGGCGGCGTCGCGATCCAGGCGTGAACCGTTTCCTCGCGAGCGCCGGTGAAGTTCGCGGATCTCCACTTCGCTGCTTCGGGGACGTCGTGGCCGCGAAGCATGGTTTCCTCCCTGCCGCCGGCGTCATCACGGCCGATGACCGTTCGGCGAACCGCGCGCCAGGGATGCGCCGAGTCGCTCGTGAGCAAGAGAACATCGTTTCCAATGAACTGGGCGGAGGCAATCGTACCACCGTCGTGCGCCGTCTCCGTGAGTTCAAGGCTCTCCAGATCGTAGACAAACAACCGGAACAACGCTTGGTCCACAACGGTCATCAGGAGTTTCCGCCCGTCCTGACTCCAGTCCCACGGAACCACCTCCCCGGAAATCTCCCCGAGATCGATTGGCGTCCGCTCGCCGGTGCGTGGATTCCAGAGGAACGGCCGGGCAAATCCGCCGGTATTGGTTGTCGCAAGGAGTCGCTCGTCACGCGCGACCGGAGAGAACATGATCGCTCGCATGGTGGTGCCCACTCCGTCCCAGAGCTCCGCGATACGGTCGCCGGACTCCATGTCATACGCTTCGAGACTGAAATCGACCGACCCACTGCGCTCCGTCGTGGCGAGGATGCCAAGCCGGCCATCCGCGGAGAAATCCATCCCGGCGGACATTGACTTCTTGTTCACGGAAAAATGCGGCCCGCCGCCCGCTGTCCGCACCTGAATGTGGAAGCCCTCGCTGTCGGCATGGGTCAGGGAGAGGAGCTTACCATCTTGGCTCTCCGTGCAGGTGAGCATTGCGTACTCGGCCATCTCCGGCGTGACATTCTCAGCCGTCCCTCCTGCCCACGGGACCCGGTACAGGTGACCGATCTCGTCACCCCGGGTGTCGTGGTGGTAGTAGATCCAATCACCGCTTGGCGAGAGGTATCCGCGACGAATGCCCGTCGCCAGATCTGTTCGGCGCTGAAGGGCGCCGGTCTCGGTGTCCCACGCGTGAAGTTGGAGAATACCGTCAGGATCGGTTGCCGCGAGTCCACGCCCGGGGTTGCCCGGTGCAATGATCGCCTGTGGGAAGACTTGGGCACGATAGCGTTCTTTCCACGGAGCGGTCGTGCTGGTGTCGATTGAAATGCCCATGATGCTCCCAACGGCTCCACCGTACCGTAGACGAGTCGTTTGGTGAACTGCTGTACCACCAATGCTCTGCGAAAAGCACTCCTGTTTCTCCGGCTTTCTTGCCGTATCGCCCCATCCGGCAGTTGCGGGTTCGGGGGCGCCGTCATATCATAAACACGAGGTGCGTAATGAATCGCAACGGATACTGCGAGGTTGGCGGCGGCAGTCTCTACTACGAAGCGGTCGGTACGGGCGCTCCTGTCGTGTTCATCCAGGGTTTCGGTCTCAACCTGACCTACTGGGACAGCCAGCTACCCGCCTTCGCACCAAACTACCTGACGGTGCGGTATGACCGACGGGGGTTTGGCCACTCGTCGGAACCCCGGCAAGACACACCATACTCCGACTATGAAGATCTCAAGCTCTTGTTGAACTTCCTTGGCCTGAGCGAGGTACATCTCGTGACCGAATGTGTAGGAGCCCACGTCGCGCTGGAGTTCGCGTTCGAGTACCCCGAGCGGGTGAAGTCGCTGGTTTTGGCCAACCCCGATGCTGGTCCCGGCGTCGCCGGCGTGAACGAGGCGTTTTTCAAGATCGTGGAGGACACCAGGTCGTCTTACGCCGCCGGGGATCTGCAGCGTGCTTTCGAGTTGGCGTTCTCCAATCCCATCATCGCGCCGGCACTCCGCAATGAGGATGTGCACTTCCGATTGACGCGAGCCTTTGCCGGATTCAAAGGGTGGCATTTCCTTCACTGGTACCCCCGACGCAGCTGCGATCCTCCGGTCTCCCAGCGACTCGGAGAGATTGATGTCCCAACCCTTGTCCTCTCCGGCGGGAAGGACTATGTCTACTTCCGAAAGGTCGCAGACGCCCTTGCCGGTTCAATCCCGGGTGCTCTCTCTGAGAAGCTTCCCGACGCAGGGCATTTCGCCTGTCTTGAGTTTCCCGACCAGGCCAACGAAATTATCCTGGACTTCCTGCGCTCCGCGCACGCGTAGCCGGGTGGGCGTGCGAGACGGTAGAATAGGCGCGTGGCACACGCACACGCACATGACCACCAGACCGGTGATTCGGTCAACTCCATTCGTGCGGCGTTCTTTCTGAACCTCACGTTCACCGTCATCGAGATTGTGGGCGGTTTCTTCACGAACAGTGTGGCAATCCTCTCAGACGCAGTGCACGACCTTGGCGATTCAATTGCCCTCGCGCTCTCCTGGCGTTTTGAGCATCTCGCCGAAAGGGGCGCAGACCATCGGCTCACCTTCGGCTACCGTCGATACTCAGTGCTCGGTGCGCTCATCAGCGCCGCGATTCTCATTGCCGGTTCCACCTACATTCTGCTGAAGGCCATTCCCCGGATCCTGCATCCGGAGCCGGTCTCCGAAACGGGGATGCTCGCCATTGCCATCGTTGGTGTCGTCGTGAATCTGCTCGCCGTGCTGCGGCTGCGGGGCGGCAGCAAACTCAACCAGCGGGTTGTGTTCCTGCATCTCATTGAAGATGTCCTCGGTTGGCTTGCGGTACTCGTGGCGAGCATCGTGATGATGTTCGTGGAGGTGCCGGTCCTCGACCCAATCCTCTCCATCGCCATCACGATATTCGTATTGGCAAAGATCGTCCCAAATCTGCGTGCAACCCTCCGCGTGTTTCTCCAGTACGCGCCGGACGACGTTGACGTTCGGGAGATCGCCTCCCGCCTCCGCGAGGTGGACTCGGTCGTGGACGTTCATGATTTGCACGTCTGGTCACTGGATGGGAACTACACCGTATTCTCAGGTCATGTGGTTGTGGATAAGGAGGCCGACTGGCGGGAGATTGAGGCCCTGAAGGCCCGTCTTCGATCCGAGACGGAGAACCTGGGCTTCAATCACTCAACATTCGAGTTTGAGCCGAGCGACCGCGTGTGTGAGGAGTGCGACCTGCATTGAAACATACTGCCGGTTGATACACCTTGCGAGCACGGCTCCGGCCTCGTCGGAGCGATCTCACCGGGGCTGCCTCACTCGTGGGGCAGCGCCCTCTCTTCGCGGCACTTCACTTTCTCCGCGACTCTTGCGGTCAACGCCTACTTGGAACTCGAAAGCACAGCCAGGAACACTTCCAGGTCAGTCGTCAGTGATGTATGGGCGTCGCGGGAGATGGAAATCAGGACATCAAGCCGACGCCAATCGTAATCCAAGGCGAAGTAGTAACGGCGGAAATGCCGAAACCGCATGAGCTCGCCCATGAGATTGGCGGTGGAGTCGGAAATGACCTTTGGCCGTGTTTCAGGAACCTGAATGGTCATTTTGTGAAGGAGTTCAGTGTGCCATCGATCCGGCGGAAGGCTGTTTTCAAATGCCTGGGAAATGCGGACAAAGAGGGTCTCCGCCGCGGTGTAGTAATTCTCCAGCGCGCCCGCCACCACAAAGGCACTGTCTGTGGTCCTTCCCATTCCCGGAAGACGATCAGAGAGAAATTCGGACAGATAGTCGAACAATCGGTGCAGGACGACCAATGTTTTTTCCACCTCGCCTGTGAGGGTCTTCATCTCATTCTCGTTCATAGACCACTCTCCCGTTGGTCCGGATAGCGTTGGCATACTCGGGCTCAATCTCTTCAATCGGCACAATGTCAAGTGGCATTGTTGTTACGGTTTCTGCAAAGTCAAGAATCCGGTGCAAGTCAAGAGGATGCGCCAGACCTTCGACTGCGATGTCAATATCTGAGCGCTCGGTAAAACCTTCGATACGCACCAGGGAGCCCCACTGATAGATGCGCAACGGATTGTAGGTCTTCTCTATATGGTCGATTATTGTTCTGGCGTCCGCCTGGGCCTGGGCGAGGAGCGTTTGGCGTTCCTTCTTCACCCGTTCAGCCTTCCGGGCAAAGAAGTCACGCATCTCGGCGCCACCGGCCGACAACTCACCGCTCATGAGAGCACCCTACGCTCCGCGGCAACTTGGGTCAAGACACTGCCGCTCGGCCTCTACATCTCAAAGGAAACATCAACCCCCACGTTGAACCCCGTAAGTCGGATCAAGATCGATTCAGGTCCGTAGCTCAAGGGCTCAGCCACGGTCGGACCGGCCTCATCAATCGAGTAGTAGCTGCCGCTCACCGAAGCGGCCGTCTTGACCGCGCGATAGGTGACGTTCAGATCAACCGAGACGGGGCCAACTTCCATGCCGATCCCGCCGCCTGCCTGCCATCCCCAGCCGAACCGGCCGCCGTCTATCACCGGTGGCTCGGTGAAGGTCACGGTCTGTCCGGCGCCGGCGATTGCGGATTCGATGTTCCTTGCCAGCGGTATCAGGGTCATGTTCCAGACCCCTGCGCCGCCACCAAAGACATCCACGTAGAGCGGGCCAATCGGGAGTCGGACCTTCGCCATGACAAACCCGAGGAGGGTGTCGGCAACGAACCACGGCGACGCCTCTGTCCCCACGCCGTCCCCTTCAGGGAGTAAGCCATATACCTTGTTGTAGGCGATGCCGAAGGGCAGGCTGAGTATGTCGCCCAATCCAACACTCGAGCCCAACGCCGACTCGATGCCGACACTTCCTCCTCTGCCGAGGTACAGCGACTCCGGAACCCAGAACGATAACCCACCACCGACACTCTGTGCCGCGAGCGGCATGATCAGCCCCAGCGCGAAAAAAATTACAAAACCAATGATCATTGTGCGTTTCATAAGCACCTCCCGGCCAGCCCCAGCATAGCACCGATGTGCGCCATTGACACCGTCGGCAGCCTCCAGTAGCGTGCCGGGGAATCATGACACTCCACATGACCGATATCGTTG
>DAOWMR010000426.1 GCA_030642995.1 Spirochaetales bacterium | reverse complement strand
TGCCGAGCTGTTGAAGGACTCAAGCATTGATGCTGTCCACGTGAATACGCCACCGATGGCCCATGCCGATCACGTGGTCGCGGGCCTTCGTGCGGGCAAACATGTGGCCTGTACGATACCGATGGCACTGAGCGTGGAGGACTGTCGGCGAATCGTGGAGGCGGCGAATGAGTCGGGCAAGAAGTACATGATGATGGAGACCGTGGTCTACAGCCGCGAGTTTCTTTTTGTGAAATCGATCTACGACAGCGGGGAGATGGGACGGGTCCAGTTCTACCGATCATCCCATCAGCAGGATATGACCGGGTGGCCGGAATACTGGGAGGGATTTCCGCCCATGTGGAACGCCACGCACGCGGTCTCACCCACCCTGGCGTTGCGGCGGGACGTTGCCGAATGGATTCAGTGCGCGGGGTCCGGCCGGATCCAGGAACACATGATAGAGCAGTACAATTCGCCGTTCGCTATTGAATCGACTCACATCAAGTTCAAGGACACCGACGTCTTTGCCGAGGTCACACGGTCGCTCTTTGAGACCGCGCGGCAGTATCGCGAGAGTTTTGATGTATTCGCCTCGAAGAAATCGTTCGAGTGGACCCAAATTGAAGGTGAGAAGCACGTGATGCATGTTGGGGAGACGCCTGAGCGTATCACTGTGCCGGACTTCGCAGATCGATTGCCCGCCGAGATCAGCGGGTTCACGACCGGCGGGGTATACGATACAGACGAGCACGCACACCGTTCTTTCATCCAAGGGGGCGGCCACGGAGGTTCGCACCCCCACCTCGCCCACGAGTTCATCTCCGCGATCACCGAAGATCGTGAGCCCTACCCGAACGCATCGCAGGCTGCGAACATCACCTGCGCCGGCATCCTCTCCCACGAGTCGGCAATGCGCGGCGGCGAGAGAGTGGCCTTGCCGGAGTTCACGCTCTGGAAATAGGCGGCCTTGATGGGCGCACGGGATACGGAACACACTGGCTCCAGCATGCACAGTAGCAATGCCGACCGCCGCGACAACTTATCTCGCGACACAAATTTCGGATCGATCTTCGGAATAGTCGCAGTCGGCTTGGCTGTAGCGCTGTCACTGTTCGGCGACATGACCATGTACGTTGTGCTCCCCATTCATTTCACGGAGCTCGGGCTGAGCGCAATGCAGGTAGGAATACTCCTCTCGGCAAACCGGTGGGTTCGCCTGCTGACCAACCACGTGGCCGAGAGAATGCTCCACCGATACACCGCCAGACTACTCTTCCCGCTCGCACTGGTTTTGGGCTCACTCCTGTGTGCGGCCTATTCCGCCTGGCCGGTGTTCGCGGCGCTTCTTCTGCTTCGCATGCTCTGGGGCGTGTGCTGGTCATTCATTCGTCACACGGGTGTGATGACGACGATTGGCGTCGCAGGTCCGGAACGCGCGGGTCGGCTCATGGGAGTCTATTTCGGCCTGATACAGGTGGGATTCATTGCCGGAACGTTCCTGGGCGGGTTGCTCTTTGATCTGCAGGGGTTCGGGAGAACGTTCCTTGTCATGGGCGCCATCTCGCTCTCCGCACTCCCGGTGGGAATAGCCGGCATGAAATTGACCGGAGCCACCCGGCGCTCGGTGGGTTCAGACCAGGGGAGACCGGGAAAGCGGACGCTACTCCTTGAGGTCCGTGGGTTCATCGTCTCGCTCGTCGGATCGGGTCTCATCATGTCCACCCTCGGATTCCTTCTGAGGGCGCGCTTTGGCGACACCATCCCGATAGGCCCTGTCGTCGTCGGCGTAGCCACGCTGAACGGGATTCTCCTGGCCGGCCGCTACCTCATCAACGGCATTGGATCGCCGATCTTCGGCATCTTCATTGACCGCCAGGGGCTTTCACGAACACAATTCGTTGCTTTCGCGGTCGCAGGCGTATCCCTGCTCATCTCGGGATTGCTCAAAACCACCCCGTTCCTCATTCCCCTCGTCATCTTGTTCTTCACTTGCTCCGCAGTGAGCCGGTTGGCCGTAGAATCTCAGGCTGCGGTTGCCGGACCCCGCGCCTACTCTCGCTTGGCAACAGCAACGGATTTGGGCGCGGCGGTCGGTCCGGTCTTGGGATGGCTCGGCATCGAGCTCGCCCGGTCGGGGTTGATATTCTGGGTTGGAGGGGGGCTGTTTATCGTTGGCGCAACGCTCGCTTTGTTTGGAGACCGCAGTAGATCCCTGAGGTGACCGATCGCGAGGATTGGGTGGCGTAGCGTCATGCGCGGACCCGCGAATCTCATGACCTCTCGGACCTTCTGTCGGGGCTCAGGGGCGTAGCAATGGACCGGGCATCTGTTGCAGGCCGGCTTGTCCTCGCCGTACCTGCACAAATCCAGGCGCTCTGTTGCATAGTCGAAAAGCTTCGCGCACTCAGTGCATAAGGTTCCCGGCCTGGATTCGTGATGTGCGCTGCAGTAGATATGAACCATGGCGCCGACAGTCCGTTTCTCCCGAGCAATGCGCTTTGGAGTAGACTTCGTCGGGTGTGGAAATCGAATCATGTGCTCTCTATCCGCGTAAGATCAGCATTTGCCCGGTTGCGGTCAACAAACCGCTCAAGACGAGAACTGCGGTCATGAGGACAACGTTCGCGAGGAGCATCACCTGCGCCATTCTCATGCTCTGTTTCGGGAGCGGCTCACCCGGCACTCGATCTCCTCCAAAGAGCATCCGCTGACGGACAAAAGCGATAATGAGCATGACAACAACCAGCACAATCTTGATGATGAGCAGTCGCTGGTACTCAGGGATGGAACCGAGGTTCACATCGAGCATGGCTTGCCGCGCTCGGGCTTGCAGGAGGC
>DAOWMR010000283.1 GCA_030642995.1 Spirochaetales bacterium | reverse complement strand
GATTATCTACCGAGATACCTGGTTGCCTGACCCAATAGCCTATCGCCGCCGGATATCCCCATTCTTCGCGGCAGTTCGCAAGGATTGAACGAGGAACTGAAGCGGGATATCGAAATCGTGTGGCATGTCCTGCCTTTCAAGGTGAACAATTTTGTAGTGGATCACTTGATCAACTGGGACAATGTGCCAAATGATCCAATATTCACCCTGACATTTCCTCGAAGAGAGATGCTGCTTCCGCAGCATTATGAGAAGGTTGCCGGTCTCATGCAGCAGGGTGCGGACACGCGCACCATCAAACGGACCGTCGATGGTATTCACACCTCTCTCAACCCTCACCCGACAGGGCAGGTGGACCACAATGTTCCGTACGTCAATGGCAACCCATTGCCGGGAGTGCAGCACAAGTATCGACAGACCGTGCTCTATTTTCCCAGTCGTGGGCAAACCTCCCATGCCTATTGTACATTCTGTTTTCGCTGGCCGCAGTTCACCGGAATGTCGGAGTTGCGTTTTGCCAGTCGCGAGATTGAACTCCTCATTGACTACATACGTGAACATCCGAAGATCACTGATATTCTGTTTACCGGCGGTGATCCGCTGGTCATGTCGACGAAAAGCCTCGCAGCCAACATCGAACCGCTATTGGATGCAAGGCTATCCAACTTGCGTCGCATTCGCATCGGCACCAAAGCATTGACCTATTGGCCATTTCGCTTCTTGAGCGATAACGACTCGACGGAGCTATTGGCGTTATTCAGGCGGGTGGTGAAGTCGGGGGTACATCTGGCGCTTATGGCGCATTTCAATCATCCGAATGAACTGGATTCACCGTTCGTAAGGGATGCGCTGCAACGCGTGCGCGAAACGGGTGCGGAAGTACGCACGCAGTCCCCGATACTGCGGCACATCAATGACGATGCTGATGTATAGCGACGGCTCTGGAGTATCCAGGTCGACCAGGGATGTGTACCGTACTACATGTTCATCGCCCGCGACACCGGCGCACATCACTACTTCAGTTTGCCGCTCGTCCGCACCTGGGAGATCTTCCGCGAGGCCTACCAGAACGTAAGTGGCCTATGCCGAACCGTTCGTGGCCCGACCATGTCGACAAATCCCGGCAAGATTCAGATTCTGGGTGTCACCGAAATCAAGGGAGAGAAGGTTTTTGAACTGCGTTATCTGCAGGGACGTGATCCCGACTGGGTGCAGCAGCCGTTCTTCGCCAAGTATGACGAAGCGGCAACATGGCTTAATGAACTCAAGCCGGCTTTTGGTGCGGAGCAGTTCTTCTTCGAATCCACGCTGGAGCAAACCTACCGGGAAAACATCAGTATGCCGACAATCTTCAACTACAAGTGAAGTTCTCAATCTGTTCCTGGGCAGCGGACTCGGATGACGACCCCGGGCCGCCGGCTGGTGCGGCTGAGATCGAGATACTGTATCTACGTGTTCAGCAAGGAGGAACGCATGCGAGAACAGATAGGCGTCTACGACGCGTTGGGAGAAACACTGGCAGGCCTGGAGAATGGCGGGTTGCTTCTTGTCTCCGGCAAGCAGGGCAATCCCATGACGATTGGTTGGGCGACGGCAGGCCGCATTTGGGGCCGCCCTGTGTTGACGGTACTCGTTCGCCCATCACGCTTCTCGTTCCCGCTCATGGAGAACCTTTCTGAGTTCACCGTGAACGTTCCGGCCGCGGAACACGGCAAGGCGTTGGCGATCTGCGGGAGTAAGTCCGGCCGGGATATGGACAAGATTGCCAAGTGTGGTTTCTCGCTCGGCTCGTCAGAGTCGGTCCGGGTACCGTACATCACTGAATGCCCGGTGCATTACGAGTGCCGGGTTATCCACAAGAGCAATGTCGTCAACGCAGATCTGGAACCGGGTATCACCGCAGAGTACTACGCCGCCGGAGATTTTCATCGTGTCTACTACGGAGAGATCCTGGGCGTCTACCGAGAGGGGTGATTCGCCGCGCGCCTCACGTGGCATCAACACTCCCAATGTCAGTCAGTGAGAAATCGCCTCCTTTGTAGAGGAGAACCTCGCCCATGTGCTTCGCCAAGGCGTACGAACAGCAGTCGCCGATGTTCAGCCCGGCAGGATGTCGTCCTTTTCCGAACTCGCGCCATGCCTCCAGGGCAAGAACTTGCTGGCCGGTCGAGAACGGAATGATGTCCAGTCCAGTGTTGAACATGAGCAGTTCCCATTCCCGCCCGCCGGCAGGGCCCTTCCGCGCCTCGACGACGATACTCACCTCGAGTACCGTGAACGCACTGATCAACCTCCGCGGCTCGCTCAAGATGCCCCTTGCGTAGGACTCTGCATCGGATTCACCCAACAGAATTGCCATGACAGCGGACGTATCAATGACCATGGTCACTCTCCATCCGCGGGATATCCCAGGATCTCATCTTCGGGTCTCGTATCAACTGTGGGAAGCGCCGCACAACGTCGGGATAGACTCATGATCCTGGCGAACTCAGCATCGACAGGGGCCCTCGATTCCAGTCTCCGAAGTTTGTCCTGAAGGGCATCGATGATTACGTCGGTCATGGTTTCTCCGGTGGCCTTCGCAACTGCCCGGGCGAGGTGTTCTGCGCGAGGATTTCGGATGCTCAATGCCATGTGCTCTCCCGTATATAGTATAGACCGATGCATATACGTAAAGCAACCGATCTCTGCTTGCGTGATGCGCTCTCCGCCTCTAGGATAGCCGTTGATGTACGGGGTCAATTCCACGGGCCGCTATCTTCTCATCGCAGGTCTCATTCTCTATGCCCTGTTCAGTCTCTGGTCCCTCCCCTGGTTCCCATTCGTCCACTCGGATGAGGCGTGGCTTGCCTCACTGACGCGGGCGATGATCGAAGAACGCTCAGTCGCCGCTACCGAGGACTTTTTTGTTCTGACGCCGCGTCATCCCCACGCAATCAAAGTGGTCTATCACCTGCTGCAGATGCCGTTCGTCGGTGCTTCGTTCGGAGCGGTTTCGGTGCGGCTGCTCAGTTGGGCGGCAGGTGTTGGATCGCTGGTTCTGATCTACCTCACGGCGCGACGGCTGTTTGGCGGCAGCGCCACGAGTGCGCGCGGCGGTGCAGCTGCGGCGATCCTGGCAACCGTCGGCCTCTTTGCGGCGGACGCACAACTCCTCACTGCATTCCACACAGCACGCAAGGAGGCGCTCATGCTGCTGGTGTTCGTGCTCGCTCTGTTCCTCTACTTCCGGCGTGCCGATTCGTGGCGGGCCTGTGACACGGTGGTACTCGGAATCGTCCTCGGCGTGTCGATCGGCGTTCATCCGAACAGCTTCATCATCGCAGTTCCGTTCGTACCCCTGATGCTGGCCACTCGGCCCCGAGAGCAGTCTTCGGCCGAGGGGAACCATCCCCAGCTGCGTCGCCCGAGGCTGGAGCAGGCCGGTCTGCTGATTGTGATCCTGGCCGGGTTTGCCGCGCTGTTCGTGGGACTGAGCCTCCTCATGGACCACGAGTTCTTCGCTCACTACGCAGCCTTTGGCCGGTCGGTCGGGGTGGGTGACTCACTCCTCCAGCGTTGGTTCCGGCTGCGGCGCTTTGTTGGAAAGCTCTACAACCAGATCGCAGGGACCTACTACCTGCCTCCGATCCGGCTCCAGTTAATCCTTGCCGTGGGCGCCGGTGTCGCCGGCACTCTGGTGGTTGCCTTGTCGTGGGTATTCGGGGCACGACAAGCCGACCCGGTTGTGCGAGCCGTTTTCCGATTGCTCATCTGCATCGTGACGGTCGCGTTGGCAATCTTCGCCGTAGGCAAGTACAGTCCACCGAGCATCGTGTTCATCCTCCCGCCGGTCTTTCTGCTCGTCGGGAGTTTGGTGGCATGGGTGACGGCACGGGTGGCGGTGCGGGTCGCCGGTGTCGCCGTGATGGTTGGCGCCGCGGCACTCGTCCTGGGATCCGGAGTCACGGCAGTCCGAGAACTTGCGTCATGGCGGCCGGTCTCGTACGCCGCCTATCAGAAATCGATCCTGGAGCACATGGGGCAGGACGATATCGTCCTTGGGAACCTCAACACTGGCTTTGCGTTCGAGTATGGTCAGCTTCGCACCTGGCGTGATCTTGGTCATCTGGAAGATGCCGACCTCAGCTTTCAGCAGTTCATGGAGCGGGAAGGGGTCTCGGTCATCCTCTACCCCGACGAGCTGGATCTCATCTACCGCGAGCGACCGGTCTGGAACGACGTGTACGGGAACCTCTATCCGTACTATGGCGAGATGCAGCAGTTCCTTGCGGAGTCGTGCGATCCGGTTGCCGAAATCGACGCTCCGGTGTACGCGATGCGGATTATGCCGAGGATGGGGCAGGGGGAGCGGCTCCGGATTTATCGAGTGGTCACGGCAGCCGAGGGCGACTCGGGCAGCAGACAGTAGTCAAGGGTCGACATGAGCATCTGGTGCCCGGTTGTATCAAG
>DAOWMR010000339.1 GCA_030642995.1 Spirochaetales bacterium | reverse complement strand
CATCCGGAATGGGCACTGTGGCCGATGATGTGGCGGTCTCCGGGGACTTCGCGTTCGTCTCCTACGTGAACTACGGGATTGTGGTTCTGGACATCAGTGATCCGGTAGCGCCAACGGAAGTCGAGGGGGCCGGATATTCAGGGTCGACTGAGGATATAGTGGTCAATGGCCAGTACGTTTATGCCGTCAACAAGGCGACCGGCAATGACGAGTTCATCGTTCTCAACATGGTCGATGTGAACAATCCGAGTCTGGTGCTTCTTCAAAGCGAATTGCTTGAGGCCGGCGGTAGCGCGGAGGAATTGACCATCATTGGGGACACATTGCTTGTCAGTCGTGGCCCGACTGACCACGGAGCCGTTGAGGTCTGGGACATCGCGACTGCTTGGGATCCCGTTCGAGATGGCGTAGTGCCGACGCCGGACACCGCGCGGGCGCGAGATGCGTACCTGAACGGGGACATCCTTTACACTGCGGTGGCATCGGCTGACTATGCGGTTACCGCTCATGACATAAGCGACCTGGCCGCCCCGCGTCTTCTCTACACGGTGGGACTGCCGGGGGGTGCCTCGGGACTCAGGATCTCCGGAGATCATGCCTTTGCCGGGACCGGGAGCTTCGGTCTGCACGCCGTGGAGGTGCGGCTCCCGCCAACGCCGGAACTGCGGAATACGTCAAACAGCTACACATCCGTGATTGACCTGGTTGTGCGCGAGGGCTACGGTTACGCGGCCAACTCGTCCCCTGCAGAGCCCATGCTGGATATTTTCGACCTGACCAATCCGGCGGCCCCCCAGCGGGTTGCCACGAGTGTGGGCAACGCGCGAGGCAGCGGGTTGGTCCTCAGGGGAGACTATGCGTTTGTGTCCGGCGATCCCGGGCTGACGGTGTTGGACATTTCGAACCCTCTGGCGCCGGTGATACTGGGTGAATACGAGACTCCAGGGTACGCCAACGACGTGGACCTGCTTGGCGACTTTGCGGTGGTCGCGGATGACAACAACGGGATCCAGATCGTGAACGTTGCAGATCCGGCATCACCGCGGTACAGCCAGTTTGTGAACACCGGGCGCAGCTACGCCGTTGGCATTGCAAACGGCTATGCGTTTGTTGGCGCAACCTCGATCCCGGCCGGCGTGTATGTGATTGACATGGCGTCTCCGCTCGAGGCGGCCAAGGTTGGCTTCTATTCAGGTTTCCCGGCATACGATGTGTCAGTGGGCCGCGACCGGGTAGGTGTCACGAGCAACCAGACCTGGGGCCTGGTTATGCTGAACACAGGGAACCCGGAATTGAACGTTGACATCGCCGACATTGGTTCGGGTGGGGAAGACTACATCGCGAGCTACCCGCCAAACGATGCCGTTCCTTCAGAGTTTCCGACTCCGGAGGGCGTTGCGCTTAGCGCTGACTACGCATTTGGCGTAGACTGGCCGGAGGAATCGTTTCCGGGGAACGGTGATGGACTCCATATCTTCGATATTTCGGATCCAATGAACGGCCGCGTGCTCCTGGACCTGGAAGGATTCTCCAATGACGGAGCCGCCGGAGTGTGGGCCGTCGGGTCGCAACTTTACGTTCTGGATTGGTCGCTGGGTCTGATGGTGTTTGACATGTGACGCCCCTCACTCGTCCGGGAAATATGGGAAGAACACAAAGTCCCTGAACTCGCGGTCGGGATTTGGCACGCCGGTGGGAATGCGATCGGTCGTTGTCCGTCGCTCGTTTGCGTCGGCATGACAGGTGACGCAGTACTCTGATTGGAAAATCATCTCTTCACCCGTGCGCGGGTCCCGCGTCAGCCAGATCCAGCCGCCCTGGCTGTCCGGATGTTCGGAGTTCTTGACCATTCCCAGAAGCATCGTTGTCTCGGCCGAATATCCTGACTCACCGGGGGCGGCGACGGTCTTTATGATGACGGTCTCCTCCGGGTAGTTCCAGACGATTCTTGGCCCCGACGTGGTCGTCGTCACACCGGTTCCAACGTCATTCACGAAAATGTTGCGGATGCTCGACCCGTGCCCCGGGATTGTGGCGGTGATGGGGGCGGCGTTCAGCTGCGTCCACCCTGAAAAATCATCCCCGAGAAGAACCGGTTGCTCACTGTCGCATGAAACGAGCACGAGCAATGTCAGAAAGAGGAGGGCGATTCCACTCTGTCTCATGATCTCTCCAGCGATTTCAGCTTGTATACCCTCTGCTTCTCAGACTTGCCCTTCAACGACACGCCGTACGGCCCCTCAATCCCGGCACCCTTCGGAAGCTGACGTCGCACTGCCTCTGAGATCAGGATTTGCCCCGGCTTCGCCACATCACACAGACGTGATGCAACGTTTACATTGTCGCCGATCACGGTGAAGTCCGCCCGGGTCTCAGACCCAACCATACCCAGGATCACCTCGCCGCTGTTCAGCCCAATCCCGACGTGCAGATCATGATGGTCGCTCGCGGATTCCAGTTCGTTCTGAATTTGTAATGAACAGGTTGCCGCGCGCAGAGTCGCGTCGGACCCCGAAAAAAGTGCAACAATCTCATCGCCAACGTACTTGTCCACGTCCCCACCGTGTTGAATGATTATCTCGGTTTGTATCGACAGAAGGCGGTTCAGCCGGTCGACGACCTCCGTCGCCCCGTGACGTTCGCTGAAAGCGGTGAATCCGCGCACGTCCGAGAAAAAGATCGTCAACTCGACACTCTTGCCGGTCTGGTCCTCTAACACGCTTGAAAGGGTTGTTGAGGAGACGTACTTGCTGAGTTCAAATCGTTCATGCAGTCCTTTCACCATCGTGTTGACAGTCTCGCCGAGGCTGCCGACCTCATCGTTGCTCCGAACCGTCACCTGCTGAAGGAAATCGCCTCCGGTTACGGCGACGCAGACATCCCGTATCCGTTTGATGGGCTTGATTACGGTTCCTCGCATGAACTGGGCCAGAATCAGGCCAATCCCAATCGTGATGATCAGGAAGGAGAGGGACCCGGCGAGAATCGCCTGGTTTCGCTGTCGCATTGATTCTGAGACATCGGTTCTGACGCTCACGACTCCGCGAACAAGGTGATCTGCGCCATGACATGAGAAACAGATGGGCGTATTGAGCAGTGGCCGATAGATTTGCCCGTACCAATTGTTACCATCCTGGACGGTGAAATCCTGCGGAATTGGTAGATCCGCCGTCGCAAGACGGAATTCTTCGTTCTGCATCTGGGGGCGCACGGGTTCGAGCGTTGTTCGCGGGGTGAACAACTCGGCATCAAATGTGCCGTTCACGGCGTCTATGGTGTCATTGTCGCGAAAAGCCAGAATGCCGCTTGGACGAAGCACCTGGACCTCGGTTTCCGACAGGCGAGTGTTCAGGTTCTCGGTAAACTGCTGCACGGAGAGCGCTCTGCCGCTGAGCATCAACACCCGAATCGACTCATAGATGAGCGTGGATTCAGTAGTCAACGCGACAGAAGTATCCTCCTGGATGCGCAACGACAGCCGAATCGACAGGAATGCAGTCAGTGCACCTATCCCGATGATCAGGGTCCCGACGATGATGAGGTTCACCTTGCGCGTGATCGGCACGAAGCGCTTACCCATGGGGCCACCATAGACCGAGGCACATGATCGGTCAACCTGAGTCGTATTGTAGTGTTTGCGCGGTCCACATATGATGAGTCGATGCAGACAACCCGCCTGGAAGCAATCATGTTTACCGATATCGCCGGGTATTCGCGTCTCATGGACGAGGACGAGGAGCGAACGATCGCGTTGCTCAAACGTCACAATGAGATCGTGTTACCCATCATGGAGTCGGCCTCCGGTGATGTCAT
>DAOWMR010000164.1 GCA_030642995.1 Spirochaetales bacterium | reverse complement strand
GTAGGTGATATCTTTGCAATCACGTCCGGATGATGTCTTCCCGCGCGAAACCGCGCCGGTAGCCCCGACTGCTCAATGGGCGATGTCATGGCGCAGTTTCCTCCGCAGGGGTTCTGTCTATGCGCTATGCAGAACCGGTGCCGTCGGTATTTCCCGCAATTCGGCCTCGATCCGTTCTTCCTGTTCTCGCAGGTCGTATTCATCTTGAATGCCGAGCCAGAAGTCTGCCGAGTTTCCGAAGTAGCGTGACAGTCTGAGTGCAGTATCCGCAGTTATCCTACGCTTTCCCTTCATGATCTGCGAAGCGCGCGTTGCCGGCATCCCGGTATCCTTGGCAAGACGGTAGGCCGTGATCCCCATCGGGATGAGAAACTCCTCTGAAAGGATTTCTCCGGGAGTCACGTTTGGTATTCGGTCCATTCTGACCCTCCACTAATGATAGTCGACGATCTCAACGTCTGAGGCAATGCCGCGCGTCCAGCGAAAGCAAATGCGCCATTGAGGGTTTACCCTGATGCTGCACTGCCCCTTTCGATCATCGGAAAGGGCCTCGAGCATACTGCCTGGCGGGACCCGGAGGTCGTTCAGGTCCTTCGACCGGTGTAAGACAACCAGCCTGCGATAGGCGATTTGTTGAACGTCCTTCGGAATCCGTTTGACGAACTCCCTGTTCCGGATTCGCTGGGTGTTCTTGTCAGCGAACGACTCAATCACGATCAGATGTTAACGCGCGGCGTCAATAACGTCAATCGTTATTAGCAGTCGATGCATGATTGACGACACGCCCGAAAAGCACATCATCCATTCTCCAAGCCGCGTGGAGTTGCCGGCGGTTCCGTCCACAACGACCGGATGAACTGCGCGCCGTCAGGGCGTCTTCGACTCTGCAATGTTATGGTCGCTCTTGTTTGGAGCCTCCTCGATCTCTTCGCAAATCCCAAGTCAAATGGCCCGGCTCAACACGAGACCCCGCTTTGAGTCATTCAATAGAACCTACCCCCGGTTGGATTTTTGCTATGAAGTCTCAAGTTCCCAGAACGCCGATGGAGAGACGGTGGGTATTCCCATCACGGAACTCAAATCAAGGAGATCCTTGTCACCTGTAATGATGCAGTCGCAGGATCCGGCCAATGCGGTGCCGATCACGGCGTCGTCGTCGGGGTCACGACAAACAGGGGCCTGGAGGTTCACCACTTCGACGATGGAGCTTCGTGACTCCAGCAGCCTGACAGCCTGTTCAACCTCACTCGCCGAGAACTCGAACTTGCCGAGCATCTTGTTTCTAAACTCGTCCAGTATGAACTTCGACAGGACGATGTCGTGATTGAGAGCGCAGTGCTCCAGGAGTTCGTTGCACACCCCATGAGCAATGAATGCCGCGATGAGAACATTGGTATCAAGAACAACTCTCATGACACGCTGTCAAACACATCCTGGTCTGTGAAGACCCGGCGTCGTGAGGCGTCCGCCACCATGGACTTCCGCAGAGCACGGAACTGCCTGACGAAAAGGTAGTCACGAATGGACTCGCGCACGATGTCGCTCCTGGACACGCCTTCGGATTCGGATACACGATCGAGCTCTGCTTTTAACTCTTCGGGAACGCTGACTGTGATTGTGCTTCTCACCGGTCATCCTCCTCCATATGTAATAAAATATCTTACAACTGCCCGGAGATCAAGACACCGCAGGCGAACACATGCCGGCGAGGCATTCCCTCATTCTTCGGCATTTGTTCTCCATTTTCGAGGCATGTCACCGGCGGGCGGCACCATTCCTGTCACGGAGGCGAGCCTCAGCCACATACGGGTGAGATTTCTCCTTGCGCCATAACGGCCGGCATGAGTAGCGCGGCGGCCGGGCGTCTACGCCTGGGGTTGGCGCGGGCCTTGCGCATGCAAGGGCCGTGACAAGAGCCGCGTCTACTCGATGCCGATGATACTCATTAAGGCCTCCCCCTCTTGGAGGTACGGTAGGATGAACCTTCCGTCGCTCAACAAACGTATTTCGAGGAGGAGGCCAAGATGCGCTTTTACACACATCGCCACAAATACTATTACGGGAGTCGCTCTCCGCACAGGAGTGCGGGCACACAAGCGTCATGTACGTGTGCCTGACCGATTCAGCAGGTGAGGTTCTGGTTCACAAGAACCTGAAGACCTCGCCGCAGGCGCTGATGCGGGTGATCGAACCGTACCGCGAGGATCTGGCAATCGCGGTGGAGTGCGTGTTTGTCTGGTACTGGATCGCCGATTTTTGTGCCCGACTGGGGATCACCTTTGTGTTGGGGCACGCACTGTACATGAAAGCAATCCACGGCGGAAAAGTGAAGAACGACCGGATCGACAGTGAGAAGATCGCGGCGCTCCTTCGCAGCGGGATGCTGCCAGAAGCCTTTGCGTATCCGAGTGAGATGCGGTCGACCCGGGATCTGCTTCGCCGCAAACTCTACCTGACGCGAAAGCACGCAGAGATCCAGGCGCACATCCAGAACGTCCGGTATCAGTACAATATGCCCTCATTTGAGAAGAGGATTGACCGGGTGAGCAACCGGGAAGGGATATCCGCACTGTTCGCCGATCCCATGGCGACAGCAAGCGTGGAAGTCGATTCGCGCCTTCTGGATGCGCTGCATGAGCAGACCCTGTACATCGAACGGCAACTCAGCGAACAGGTGCCTCACCATGATCCGGTGGCAGTCCAGCTACTGCGTACCATCCCCGGGATCGGGAAGACGCTGACCATGGTGATTGTGTACGAGGTGCAGGACATCGGCCGATTCCCGCGGGTGGGTAACTTCATCTCATATTCCCGACTGGTGAAGTGCTCGCATGAATCAGCTGGCAAGAAGACCACGGGACGGAACTCAAAGATCGGCAACGTGCATCTGAAGTGGGCCTTCAGCGAGGCTGCCTGTTTGTTCCTACGAGCGAACGAACGAGGTCAGGCCTGGCACCAGAAACTGGTGAGCAAGTACGCCAAAGCAAAGGCGCTGTCCATCATCGCTCAGAGGCTCGGCCGGGTGGCCTACACGATTCTGAAGAAACGAACAGCCTTTGACGCTCATCGATTCTACGAGTCGCTGAGTTGAGGCTCGGGAGGCGGCGTGGGGAAACCTACAGCATAACTGGAACGCAAACGGTCCAGGCCATCACCGGTGCACGTTTTCTGCAGCGCATTGCGACTGCCAACGGTGTGCACCGTGGTCACGAGGCCGGATTCCCATGCGGATGATTGGTCCCACGCTGCGCTCCCTTTTGACATAGATGAGCTCACGGGAATGTGTGTGAGTTTTGGTCTGCCCCGCGTCGATCTGCGTTTGTAACTGGGCCACCAGTGATGGTGAGTTCCTTCTTTGGATCAGACGACAAGTCGGGCTGGATGATGTTCTAGGACGCTAACGCGATCCTCAATACGTGTTTGGTAGCAGGCCCTTTGCTGCGCCAGAATCTTTGAACCGAAGCCAGACCGCTCCACGCATTGCGTCAGCACATGTCCCCGCGAGAGGTCCCAGCAGAAAATGGGTCACGGCACCGTTTGCGCTCTTGACGGAGGGAGGCCTTATACGTGCTATGTTGCACCGGTTATACTTGCCGACCTCTTCGCGCCTTGCGATCGAGCATGCAGACAAAGAGGTCAAGCAACAATATGACCCGAAGCGAGTTCTCGACCGTTCCATACTGGATGCAAGCACCGTGAAGTATTGCGTGACGGCTAAGGCTCGGGACTTCGGAGTCTCCCCAGTAGAACCGCGCATATATACCATCGAGTATCACGCTTCTCAGGGGGAGATGGGAGGCGTCTATTTCGAGAATGGAGTCAACGTATCTACGAAGAGAGGCTCCACTCATGCGGCCCTGATGCCGGTGGGCCGTGGCGACGACTCCCTCTATCTGAGCTAGTGTGGCAGGTATTGAAAGGTTGTACTTCCCGGATAGATGGGCGTCCACCGCGTCGCTGAGGATTTGATGCCGATCGGTGGTCAAAGCGCTGTTCTCCCACCTGCGAAGAATACTTCGGAGCACGTCGTCGTCGTGAAAATGTACGATGGCCGCGTCGACTTCAGCGTAAAAGGCCGCTGAATCTTCGTTGTAGTCATCAACCAGTTGACGGATTGCTGACACCGGCAGCTCCATCATTGGGGGCCAGCCGACCGATGCGAGGATGCCCACATAAGTCTTGTACTTCTCGTCAAACCGCCGGCTGGCCTCTGCCAGTTCTTCCTGACGGACAATGTCCTGGTAGGCATTCTCGACGATCTGATTGCTGAAGTACGCAGCTTGTTTGATCTGCTGTGTGTATGACTCCGCGATACTCGATACCGTTTGCATGTCGATAGGCGGAATCGCTGTGAGCGCGGTGCGAAATGCCTCTTCCTGCACAGAGACTTGGGCGGCAATGGACTGCACGGACTGATTGACCATTGCGGAGACGTTCGAGAGCAATTCGGACGAGGATTCAATGAGGTGTTGTAGTTGCCGGAACTGTTCGTCGTGAGTCACCCAGATGGCCTCTCAGAAGAGTAGAGCTTTGTCCTTCCATGTGCAACATAACGGTTGTGCATCACCCGCCAGGCGAGTGCGGCGTGAGCAACCTCACTAGGCGACAAACTAAATGCGCGTGAGGCCGCCGATTTGCGCAGGCGATAGCCTGGTCGGGTGCATGCGCGGGTTAGGCGCAGTTCGGTCGATTTCAATACACATCATTTCTTTTCCATATCAAAATGGAAATATGATTTTAGGTTAGTCTTGGACTTGATATTGAAGTATTCGCCAAACTTGGCAAGAGTCTCCGCCTCATCATAAAAAGGCGCTGTGAAAGAGCCGCCTTTCGCCAATCTGTTCTGAACATAGAAATCCGTGAATTTTTTCTTCCCGCGTATGTAGAAACAACCTACGAATTGCCCCTTGCTTTTCAGTACTCTACGTATCTCTCTAAGCGCGATGTCCTTCTCAGGAAAAGCGTGAAAACCATTCATAGATAAGCACAGGTCGACCTTTGCGTCGTTTATAGGCAAATTCCTTACATCTCCTCTGACTGGGGTCACATTCTTTTTGCCGTTCTTCGCGTATATTTGTTTCGCTCTCATTAGCATGCCTAGCGAATAGTCAACCGCAATTATTCTCGCGCCTGGCAATTTCCGGTATTTCTCAAGCGTCAGTATCCCGGTTCCTACAGGAACATCTAATAGTATTCTATCAAAGTCTTCTGATATGAACGGTAATATTTCTTGCGCAAACTCGTACTGGCTTGTAACTCCCCAAAAAACCAGATTGAGCAACTTCGTGAATATATTTGAAGAGGTTACGTAATCGCTGTAAAAGGAAGCTCTGGAATCGTATGCTTTTGATATGCTATCATCAACGCCGGGCAAGAAATCAATTACGCCGTCCTTAATTGGATACGATATATCCGTTTTCTCGACCCTTACCTCGGAGCTTGCAAAATCGAAAGAAATCCTATTTCTCGTCTTTGGGCAAATAAGAATGTCTTCTATGCACTCCATCGTTTCTACTCCTTGCTTCAACTGGAACTGCGCCTAACGTCCTGCGCTTCAGCCGCAACGCCGGCCCGTGCGGTATCACCCCACCCCGGCGTTTCCCCTCTCACAGAGCGAGTTCTGCTCCACTCAGCATACCACGTTGGCGGCTGCACGCGCGTGTTGGCCCTGGCGCTGCTCAGCGATTCTCCCACCCCGCTCGGTCTATCGCAATGAAGTCTGCGTCCTGGCACTTCTTCGGACTGGATTTTCGATTGCCTGCTCCGCACTCCGTCTGTCGGTGGCGCCGCCGAACCATTCTTCCCCAGATCCCGAGACCTCACCGATATCGAACAGCTTCACGAAGCCAACTCCGCATCCGTGATCTTCTGATGTTCCATGATCTGTCTATAGTCGGCCAGTCCGATTCAGATCACCGGTTGCGTCCGCACTAACGTCCTGCGCTTCAGCCGCAGCCCCGCGCCGTGCGTTACCGCTCCCGCCCCAGGGAACCCGGCCCCTCAGAGCCAACAACGGCCCGCTCCACGTTTCAGGATGGCGGCTGCAAGCGCGTGTTCTCCTCGCTCCGTTCGTCTATGACTCTACCATGTCCTTCTACAGGCCGTCCGATCGTCTTGGGGTCCCACAATGACTGGCCTCTGGGAGCGCTCGCCCGTGAGAGTGTACTCTCTTCTGACGGGTATGTGGGTCGCGCCGCGAAATGATCAATCCGTAGATTGGTGAGGGCTGCTCCGCCTTTTCAGGTTCCGGACCCTTTCCCTTTCCTCTTCATCCACCGGCCAGTCCGATGCGTAGCTCCGGTCTCACACGGAGTCAAGAGACCGGCTGGCATAACCTGCAGCCCGGTTCCGGCTTGCCGGAAATGGCGCGGCAGTTGCCTTTTCCACATTTCCGAAATCTATATGAATACCGACCGCAACTGGCGTGACAAAGGGT
>DAOWMR010000278.1 GCA_030642995.1 Spirochaetales bacterium | reverse complement strand
TCCTCGTGGATCAGCACGCCGCCCACGAGAGAATCATCTATGATCGCCTGAGAGCCGGCTCAGCAGGCCAGGAACTTCTCTTCCCGGTCCGGTTCGGCGCAGATGAAGATGATGGCGCCGTGCTGGAGCAGCAGAAGAGAGAACTCGAGAAGCTTGGCATTGAAATCCGACGGACCGGACCCGAAAATTGGGAACTCGTCAGCGTCCCGGCCTCAATTGACTTGGAAGCAGAGGACCTTATCGACATGATTCGAGAGCTTGCAGCGAGACCGGCGGACTTCAGCCGGGAGCTCTACGCCTCCATGTCGTGCCGCGCCGCAATCATGGATGGGGACATCATATCGCGGCCCACCGCAATAAGCATCATCTCAGAAGCGCTGGAACTCAAAAATGCCCGCTGCCCTCACGGACGGCCGATCTGGGCCGAGTTCTCACGCGAGGACCTTCTGAAGATCGTCGGACGGATCTGAACGACCCGAGCCTACAGGCTGTCGAGCATCGACTCAATCGCATCGCGCTCAGCATAGTTGGGGTTCAGCTGCAACAGATTGGACAGGACGGTGACCGCCTCCGTCTTTTTCTCGGTCGCAATCAGCACTTCGCCAAGCCGGTGATACGCCTGCCAATAATTTGGATTCACCTTGATCAGTTCCCGGAGGCTGATTTCCGCTTGCGCATAATCGGCGACTTGCAGGTAGGCGACACTGAGGTGATAGCGAATAAGGGTATCGTTTGGTTTGAGAGCTACCGCCACCTGGAAATGATCAATGGCGTCGTCGTGGAGTTCCTTGTGCAGATAGACATTGCCCAGGTTGTTATTCACTTCCAACCCGTTCGGCTCCAGACGATATGCCGCAAGCAGATAGTCCAGCGCCTCGTCGTACATGTTCAGGTCGTCCAGAAGCCTGCCGAGCTCATTCAGTGCCTTGTAGTACGCGCTGTTGTATCGAATAGCGCTCACATAGCTTGCCAGGGCGGAATCAACTTCCCCAAGTTGTTCCTGAATCTGGCCCAGGGTGTAGTGATACTCGGCGTGCTCGCTGTCCAGAGCCACTGCCTCCCGCGCGGGTGCGAGGGCCTCGGTGAGCCTGCCGAGCTCCAGCCGGGTCAGGGCCAAGTTGTAGTTATGAGCGGGGTTACTGGAATCCAGCCGCGTGGCCTCGGCAAAGTAGCTCTCGGCCTGAGACAGGTTGCCCTGATAGTAGTAGCTCTGCGCCAGTCGAAAGTTGTAGTTGGCCAGAGTCGGCGCCAGGCTGACCGCCTTGCTGAGTAAGGCGGTCGCTGCGGCGTAGCTCTGCGCGTCCATCTGGATCAGCCCCATCCGGTAATAGGCGCGATGGTCCATTTCATTCACCTGTGCGGCGAAACCGAACGCTTCAAGTGCATCAGCGCTCTCCCGCAGCGCAAGATTGGTGATTCCCAGGTTGTAGTATGCGTTCTCATAGTAGGGATCAAGCCGCGCACAGCTTTGATAGCTCGACCGGGCGTCCCGGTAGAGACCTACGCGAAACTGACTGTTGCCGAGTTCAAAGAAAATCCTTGCGTCTTCCGGATTCAGGCGGGCTGCGGCGCGAAATGAATTGATCGCGTCGTCATAGAGCTCGGTCTCCCGATAGATCTGACCCAACGTGAAGTAGGGCTCCCAGATCTCGGCGTCCCGAGCGATTGCTTGATTGGCATATCGAATGGCCGTTTGTCGATTTGAAGCGCTCTCTGCGTCTTCGTCGAAGTAGCTCCTGGCAATTCGCGCGAGCGCGAGCGCATGCCCCCGATCCTCGGCTCGCTGGTCATCCAGATCAATCCCGAGCACTTCATCAAAGGCCTCTCTCGCGACAGAGAACCGCTCATCCTCAATTGCCTGCTGTCCTTCTTCCAGCAGTTCATTGATCCTCTCGAGTTTCTGTCGTTCTTCGACACTCAGCCGCGCCAACTCGTCCCGGCGGGTCTGTTCCTCGGCCAGTTCTCGTTGCCGCTCCTCCTCAGCCAGTCTCGCCCGGTCCTCGGCAAGTTGAGCGGCAATCTCGGCCTCCCGGCGCCGGGCGTCTGCCTCCGCTTCGCGCGCAGCGGCTTCGGCCGTCGCCGCACGAGCGGCTGCTTCCGCCTGCAGGGCCGCGAGGTCGGGGTCCATCTGTCGGGACTGAAGCTCCGCCTGCAACTCCTCCTGGCGTTTGATCTCTTCCGCTCGAGCGGCCGCATCTGCGGCCTGTTTGGCCGCGAGAATCTCCGCCTTGAGCGTTTGAGCCGCGGCGTCCGAAGAATCGGCAATGAGGAGCTGATCAATGAGGTCCAGCGCCCGCTGATACTCACCGGCCTCAAGATAGTCGCGGGCGAGCGACAGCATATTCGCCCGGGTCGGGTCTTCTCCTGGTTCCTCAGGGCCGTCCCGAGAAAGCACCAGAACCAGGCCGCCGGCGATGAGTGCCAGAACAATAATGGCCGCCCCAATGATGATAAAGAGCTTTTTCCTGTCAAGAATCATGCGTCCTCCCCCCCCAGGCATGGTGAGAAACCTAGTCCGCTATGTCGAATTCCTCGTCATCGTAGTCGTCGATATCTTCACTTCCGGCGGACATGTTGGTGGTGTCTTCGGTGGATGTACTGAGAGAGTCCAGGACATTGTCCAGCAGCGCCCGTCGGCGAGCTTCGGCTTCCTGACGCAGCCGCTCTTCCTCGGCGAGCCGCCGGGCCTCGTCAATGGCGCGCTGCCGTTCCTCTTCCTCAATCCGTCGCGCTTCCTCTTCCTGTCGGATACGCTCCTGATCCAGGTGATCGGTGAGCAGCGCGATCATCCGCTCAATCTCCACGCGCTGCTGATGCTCCGGCTCCAGGCCGAGTACGGCCGTGTAATCTTCCACCGCCGGCGGGTAGAACTCCTGCATGACGCGAACGTTCGCTCGATTCAGGTACGGGTCGGCGGACAGCGGATTCACTTCAATTGCTTTCGTGTATGCATCTTCCGCGAGTTCGGCGTCGCCAAGGTGCAGGTAGTTGTTTCCAATGTTGAAGTAGACTTGAGATCGATCTATCCCTGGAATGGTCTCTGCCCGTTGCAGGGTCGTTATCGCCCGCTCGTACATGGCCAGTTGCTCGTAACTGAGCGCCAGATAGAGATAGGCACGGGCATTGACCGGATCCTCGCCGATAGCCTGTTCGAGCAGCGTGGCTGCCTCCCGCGGCCGATCGTAGAGAAACGCCTGAGCCCCCCGGTCAAAGAGTTCGTTTGCCGTGAGCGTCCCGCTCAGCAGGAGAAAGAGCACGGCGGCCAGCATGGCTACCGGGCCACGACCCAGCAATCGCAGAGTTTGACACCGATATGTAAACACCGTACTCTTCGAAAATATGGGTTTGGTCATCACTATCATAATCCTCGGTATCGGGGTCGCCGTTGCTGTGTTTTTTCTGCTCCGGTCGATCTTTGCGCCGAAACGCATCGAGACAATCCAGAGCCTGCTCCAGCAGGACAGGCCCGAGGCGGCCGCAAAGGCGGCAAAACAGCTGCTGGCCCGCGACCCACGGAATGCCGACGCACACTATCTCCTGGGTCTCGCCTATCAGGCCAACGAAAGCAATGAACTGGCCCTGATGGAGTTCAAGACCGTCAATCAGATCGGTGACTTCACCGGCATCGTGGACGAGATACCCTTTAGAACAAAGATAGCAGCGCTTTATGCCAATTTCAATCAGGCTGAAGAGGCGCTCAAGGAGTACCTGCTTCTCATCAAGCGGGAACCGCAGGTCGCCCATCACTACTTCAGCGTCGGGCGCCTCTTTGAATCCCGTGATCGGACCAGCAAGGCCGTGCAGTACTACCAGAAAGCAGTTCAGCTGGACGGGAGATTCGCAGAGGTGCGGGCGCGATTGGGCCTGCTCCTGTACCGGGCAAAACGCTCATCCGAGGCACGAACCGAGCTTGATGCTGCAGTTCTGGCAGACCCCGACAACTACGAAGCGTGGTACTATATCGGAAAGATCCTCAAGGACTCGAACGATTGTGTTTTGGCGTTAACCGCCTTTGAGAAAGCCAGTCGGGATCCGGAGTTCAAGGTAAAATCGCTCATCGAACGGGGCGGGTGCATGATCAGTCTCGACAACATGGAGCGAGCGATATCAGAGCTGGATCGAGCGGCAAAACTGGCGGATGACGGCTCCAACGAAGCTCTGTACGCGCGGTACTTCCTTGCCCACGCCTACGAAAAGACGCGCAGAATTGAACAGGCTATTGACGAGTGGGAATTCATTTATCGCCGGAAGCCGGACTTCAGAGATGTCGCAGAGAAGATGGCGCGGTATCAGGACTTGAGAACCGACGACCGCGTGAAGGACTACCTCACCATCGGGCAGGAAGAGTTTGACCAACTCTGCCGGCGGGCCACTGAAGCTCTCGGACTGACCGTTCGTGACACGCGGCAGATTGAAGGGGGCTGCGAGATCATCGCAGTGGAACCAACCAGCAAATGGCGAAACACCCGGGTAATGCTCAAGATGCTTCGTTTCCTTCGCATCGCGGATACTATTGATGATTCAACCGTCAGGAACACGCACGAGGCTATGAGGCACGATAAGATCACCCGCGGCGTGATTTTGTCCAGTTCACCGTTCAGTCACGAAG
>DAOWMR010000314.1 GCA_030642995.1 Spirochaetales bacterium | reverse complement strand
CTGGATCATCGTACCCATTGCGCCGTCAAGAAGGGCAATGCGGTGCTGCATGATCTCGCTCAGTGCTGCGATGCGTTGGGTACGATCCACCTGCTGCTTCTCCTACTGCTTCTGCTGCAGCTTGGCCCAGGTATCGCGCAGTCCCGTGATGCGGTTGATAACCGGCAGGCCGTGGGCGGTCTCCTTCGTGTCGGCACAGAAGTAGCCGTGCCGGAGGAATTGGCAGTGATCGCCGGGTTGCAGTTCGGCCACCGCGGCCTCCGCCTTGGCGGCCGGGATTACCTGAAGCGAATCCGGGTTCAGGTAGTTACGAAAGTCATCGTCCGCACCGAGGGTGTTCATCTCCTCTTTGACGAACAGTCGATCAAAGAGCCTGACTTCCACATTCACCGCGTGCGATGCGGAGACCCACTGCAGCGTGCCCTTCACCTTGCGCCCGTCGGGAGTCTCCCCGCCACGGGATTCGGGGTCGTAGGTGCAGAGAAGCTCGGTGATTTCGCCGGCATCGTCTCGAACAACATCGGTGCAGGTGATGTAGAAGGCGTGCTTGAGTCTGACCTCACGCCCCGGCGCCAGACGGAAGTACTTCTTCGGCGGGTCATCCATGAAATCCGATCGCTCAATGTAGAGCTCTCGTGAGAAGATCATGGGTCGATCTCCGGCCCCCGCATCCCCGGGGTTGTTCTGTGCGCGGCACTCCTCGGTCCGGCCCTCGGGGTAGTTGGTGATCACGACTCTGATGGGATCCAGAACAGCCATCAGGCGTCGAGCGTTCTCGTTTAACTCCTCCCGGAGTGAAAAATCGAGAAGTCCGACGTCGACCAGGCTCTCGGTCTTGGATACGCCGACCTTCTTCAGAAACTCGGCGATGCTCCGGGCCGTGTAGCCCCGGCGCCGCAGCCCTGCAATAGTGGGCATGCGCGGATCGTCCCATCCGGATACCAGCCCCTCCTCTACCAGTGCGCGCAGGCGTCGCTTGGAGAGCATGGTATAGCTCGGATTCAAAGGGGCAAACTCGATCTGCCGGCTCGGCCAGATGCCGAGCTGTTCGATATACCAGTCGTAGAGCGGGCGGTGGTTCTCGAACTCCAGCGTGCAGAGCGAGTGCGTGACCTGCTCGAGGGAGTCGCTCTGTCCATGGGCCCAGTCGTAAAGGGGATAGATACACCACTCGTCTCCCGTCCGATGATGGTGCGCGTGGAGGATCCGGTACATCACCGGGTCCCGCATGTTGAGATTGGCATGTGCCATGTCGATCTTCGCCCGGAGCACGTGCGTCCCGTTTGGGAACTCACCCTTCTTCATTCGCTCAAAGAGATCGAGATTCTCGTCAACGGATCGATTTCGGAACGGACTGTCGGCGCCGACCTCGGTCGGCGTGCCGCGGGTGGCAGTGATCTCCTCAGGCGTCTGAGAATCGACGTAGGCCTTCCCGTCCCGAATCAGTTTGACGGCCCACTCGCAGAGCTGCTCGAAGTAGTCGGACGCGAACACAACCTCTTCCCACGCGTGGCCGAGCCAGCTCACGTCCTCCTTGATCGAATGGACGAACTCCTCGTCTTCCTTCGTGGGATTGGTGTCGTCAAACCGAAGTTTGCACTTCCCGCCGAACTCCTCGGCGATGCCGAAGTCCAGGCTGATGGCCTTTGCGTGACCAATGTGCAGGTAGCCGTTCGGCTCCGGCGGGAACCGGGTCTGCACCTTGCCGTTGAATCGATCTGTCGTGTTATCTTCAACAACTCGTGCCCGGATGAAATCCATGCCTGTCGTGTCTGTGTCGCCCATTCCGTTTCCCTCTGTGCTGTGGATCGTCCCTGCGGATGATCCTGGAGTATACCAACTCGCCGCAGGTGCAGCCACACTCGGAACACGGCATTCGAGTATCTGCGCTGTGAGGCGTTCGGCGGGTGTTGCGGACACCGGATTTCGTACTATCATCGGGAACACACCCTGATCACGTTCGAAGGCGCCAACGGAGGTCCGCATGGCTCGATTGTCCGCTGTTCTGAATCTGCTGGTGACAGTACTCCTCGTTGCGGCACTGTTCGGCTGCGTGACTTCCGATTCCCCAACGCCTGATGAGGCGGAGCGGTTGGACCGCTGGCTTCAGGGCGGACCGGAAGAATCACGGGACGCCGCGGCAACGGTCCCGGAGCGCGACGCGACGCCGCCACAGCGTGTCACCCTGGAGTCGCTGCAGACGGACGAAGAACCGCTTCACACCGTTTCAGACCTGCCCCGCCCTGAGTATTTCTCATTCGAACTTCCGGACGTTGCGTACGTCAGCGTGGCGGTGCAGAGTGAAGCGGGCGCAGCGATCTCCTTGATTGACAGGAGCGTGGGTGCGTTCGCTCAGGCCGGACGCGCCGGTGATTTCGACGGTCGGATTGATACGCTGCTCGACAAGGGTGAATACCGGGTTCGGGTTCAGATTGTTCACGAGGATGACGAGGCAACGGTGAACGTTCGTGAGTTCACGGATGTTCAGGCGGACACCGGGCTTCTGATGAATAGCGCTCCGGGAACGCTCCATGAGAGCACCCTGCAGGACTATGAGCAGCGATCGTACTGGGTCCGGGTAACCGAGGACGAGCCGCTCATCGTTGAGGCAATGGGTCGGGCTCTGCGGGCGGTGCGGGTCTGGAAGGACGGAGTCTGGGTGACGAGCCGGCCGGCGCAGGTGTCGGAGTATTCTCCGGTGACGGGCCGGCGCATGGGCTACGCACAACTGAGCGAACAGCTGGAACCAGGAAACTACCTGCTGACGTTCTACGGTGGGGCTGCCCGGGAGTGGGAAGAGGAGAGCGTTGGGAATCCATTCTACGTCCGACGGGGAGCACAGTACCTCGGGAGCGTGATTGACGCACAGACTGAGATCAGTCCGATGGGTCGAGATGCCTTCCTGGTGTCCGGCGACGTTACGGTTCTGGAAATCGAGAATCCCGATTTCATTCCGGTTCGTCTGGGCGTGGCGAGCTACGGCCCCGGACAGGATCGCTATCGGGCAATCAGCACGATCTTTCTCGATCGATCGGGAGAGTCAACTCGCAGCCGAGGCACGGTTTCCCGATCGAGCTCGATGCGCTGGATCTTCGTGGCCGGCACGCCGGGTGACACTGTTCGCATTCGGGCGATTCCTCAGCGCACTGAATACGAGATTGATAAACCCACCCCCGGTTCTCGGTATCTGATCTCAACGGTCAGCACCCTGGACTCCGATCACGCCATTGATGCCACACCGATCATAGTACGGAACGGAACCAGGACAAGCAGGGACGAGGTGATCAGATCAGAGGCGCTGGCAGTTACCGACACCCCACTGGTACGTGAGATCAATCTGTTTCAGCCGTTGTTCTTCATTGTCGACCTCGATCGCTCCGGTCGGTGGGCGATCGTCCATGACCGGCCGGACGATTCGCCGGTGGCCATCGGCATGATTCCATTCCGGGAACTGCACGACATCGTCACCCCCCACGTCGTGACCGACAACCCGGAGAGTTTCGATGTGCAAGCGGGACAGCACATGGTGCTTTTTCAGCCCCACACGCCCGGGGTGTTCCGGTTCGCCCTCTACTACCGCGGCAGCGCTTCGGCGCCAAATGACCGGCGGGCAGCCGATCTCCTGACCCGGGCTGCACCTGTTCCTCGAGGAGATATCACCTATGTGACCTCTCCGAACGAGATCATGGCGGACCGCGACCACATGGTGCTTGCCAACAACCGCGGGGGCCCTGCGACCGCCCTCTTCGTACAGCGTCTTCCGCTGAGTCTGGAGGAGGAGGTACCGCTCACCCTCGCCCCCGGTCGGGCGTTGAGCATACCGGTGTCGCCGGCAGCGCCCGGGGTCATCTCCACCGGCTACTCGTCCATAGAGATCCGGCTGGGCGGCCGGCTGCTCAACAGCGGGCAAGTGGTTCCAGCCGGGCGTTCCACCATCACGGTAACCAACACCGGCTCGTCTACAACTACCTTCGTACTCCGACTGGATCCGATATTCGTCGCATCGTTCAGGGCGCCGGCAATCCCGGCCATTGAAGAAACGG
>DAOWMR010000531.1 GCA_030642995.1 Spirochaetales bacterium | reverse complement strand
GCGAATGCGGACCCCCATGCTGGAGGCGTAGGTCTCACCCAGCAGGAGCGCGTTCAAAGGTTTGACCAGAAGCACTGTCGAGACAAGGCCGATTCCGACGACGCCTGCCAACAGCCCCAGCTGACTCCGGTCGACACCGGCGAAACTTCCGAATGTCCAGTTGATGTAGGTCTGAATTTCCTGCGGAATGCTGAAGTGCATCAGAACGCTCACGCCGGCACTCACCGCGTAGCTGAACAGCACGCCGAGCACGAGCAAGGTCATAGCACTCTCTACGCGCCGTGCGACCGCGAGGACCACCAGAAGCACCGCCGCCGCGCCAACCGACGCGGCCAGTACAAGCAGGGCATCTCCGCCAATGCCGGCGCCGGCCAGCAGGCCGCTTCCGGCAACCGGCGCCGATCCCAGGAGACTTCCACCGAGCACGATGATCGCTACCCCGAGGCTTGCCCCGGCATTGATGCCGAGTACGAAGGGTCCGGCGAGGGGGTTCCTGAAGAGCGTCTGCATGAGAAGCCCGCCCACGGCCAGAGCTGCCCCGGCTACCGCGGCGGTTACTGCCCGCGGCAGACGGAAGTCCAGCACAATCGTCTTCCAGGTCTCATTCTGTACGGACGTACCGGTCAACGCCCGAATGGTCTGCCCGAGAGGAATCGGTACCGATCCGAGTGAGAGGTGTGCGATGAAGACCAAGGCGAACAGGACACCAATCGCAACGATCACGAGCGAGCGGTGTCTGCTCATTCAAGCTTCCGGTAGTAGAACGGCTCGTATCCCGGAACCAGATCCGGATGAAAGACCCAGATCAGGTCATTCAGCACGATGTGCGGATTTGAGGCGCCCGACTCAAAGTAATCAATCCCACCGGTTGTGGAGACCCGGGCATTGTTGTTGTATACCGAGCCGTTCTTGAATGAACTGAACCGCTCAAATCGGCTGTCCTCCGCGCGCCCGGCGTCGAGAGAGGCCCACACCCCGGGGTTGATCCAGACATCGGCGGCGGCGGCTTCGGCGAACACGGTTTCGAAGTCCAGGAAGATGGCGCCGGCGGTTCGATCTTCGGTCCAGACGTAGTCGCCGCCCGCATCGCGTATGAATTGGGCGGCATAGCTGTCGCCTCCGGCAACCGACCAAGTTCCCTGATACGGCGCGTTGATGAGTACCGATGGCCGATCGGCGACCGAAGCCGCGAGACGGGTGAGGGCGAGGTATTGCGTCTCAATTTCGCCGAATATCTCCTGTGCAATATCCAGTTTGTCAAAGAAGAGAGCAGTGAACAGCAGCCACTCGGCGCGCCCGAGCGGGCTCTGCTCAACCCAATCTCCGCTGATGGCCGTTGGGAGGCCGGCCCGCTCCAGAACCGGACTGGCGTCCCAATCCCCACCGAAACTATTCGTGAAGATGATGTCGGGCTGCAGTTGAAGCGTTCGTTCAATGTCCACCATGCTTCCCGAGCCCACCTCCGTCACGTGTCCCTGCTCCCCTCGGGCTCTCACCGCCGGAGAGTAGACCCATGACAGCGCGTCGTGGCCCACGAGCGATTCAATCTCACCGAGTTTCTCAAGGTGAGGCAGGAAGGTAGTGGACATGGTGATGACAGATTG
>DAOWMR010000429.1 GCA_030642995.1 Spirochaetales bacterium | reverse complement strand
GTGCAACAGCAACCGCTGCAGCCAGGGCGCTAGAGGTCGTGGACAACGTGACTGGCAGCAATTCCGGCGTCGAGCGACAACCCGCCACAGCAACAACCACGCCGAAAAGAAGAACACATCCTCGATTCACAACGTTTGGGAGTATACTTCATGGAGATGTTTTCCTCAGAACGATTTCTCGCCAAGATCAGCAAGTTTCGGAAATCGGATCGAACTGATTCTGTGGATACGCAGATCGCCACGATTCGGAGCACGTTCGTTGATATGAATCGACATCTGCCGGCCGGCGTGGTGGACGAACTCCTTGACCACTTCACGTTGAATCTGACCGAAGGCCCCGAAGACTCGGCCTTCGATCGATGCGAAAAACTCGGAGATTTGGTGGACGTTCTGCACGAGGAGTATGACAGCCGGAATGATCCGCTCGACGTCAAAGATTGGACGGCCATCGGCGATGTGATATCCGATCATGCACGTCATCTGGACATGGAGTTTGTTACATACATCATGAAGCTGGCCGTGGACCACCATGCTGTGTAGTGTTGCCTTGGCATAGTGCTTCCGATATCCTACGTTTCCTAAGCCGGCGTGGCGAAATTGGTAGACGCGCCAGACTCAAAATCTGGTGGTGGCGACACCGTGTCGGTTCGAGTCCGACCGCCGGTAATGCATGTGCCCTTTGGGCACATGCTGAAGTTTGTGGCGCAGCGGGGAACCGGAATGCGTCGGTTTGATAGCCACAAACTTCACGGACCGTCGTAGCCCGAAAGGCTCATCCCGGAGAAATCCGCGAAGCGGATTTCTCCACAGCTTTGTACCCGAGGAGTTTGCGGCACGGCGAATAGTCGCTAAACATCGCTTTCTTTGCCACAAACTTCACGGATCTTGGTACCGCGGAGGGGTTGTCTCGAAGGATCACTCATGACAGAAATCCCGATCAGGGCGTACGGAACCGCTGCGGTTCTCATCAAGAGAGGCACCACGGACGATCTTTTTTTGCTTCTCAAACGAACATACGCACCCGCAGGGGCGTGGACCTACGTCACCGGGAAGATTGAACCCGGAGAAACGGCCGCCCAAGCGGCAATCCGCGAAACGGCAGAAGAGACAGGGTTGGCGATCGAAGCGCTCTACTCGGCGGACCTCTGTGAGCAGTTTTACGAGACCGATAACGACGCTATATGGATCGCCCCGGTGTTCGTGGGTTTCGTTTCCGAAGATGCGGAAGTGACGCTGAACGACGAACACAGCGAATACCGATGGTGCACGGTTGAGGAGTGTGTCGCGCTTCTCACCTTTCCTGGAACCCGGCGAATTGTGGAAACCATCCACCAGGATTTCCTGATCGATTCGCCCTGCCCGTACCTGAAGATCGAACTGTGAGTTGATGGCAGGACAATATTCCCCACGGGAATTTTGACACGCCACCGTCCCCACCCATACGTTACTCCTATGAAAACGCTCAGATTTCGAACGGGGGTTGAAGTTCCTCAACTCGGTTTCGGCACCTTCAAGCTTGACGGAGAGGCATGCGTCGATGCGGTCAGGGATGCGATAGAACTCGGTTACCGCCACATAGACACCGCATTTGCCTACAAGAATCATCGTGAAGTCGCTGCCGGAATCAAACAGTCCGGCATTTGTCGAGAAGACTTGTTCGTGACCACCAAAATTCCGCTCGGTCTGCAACGTCGCGATCAGGTGATCCAGTTTGGCCAAAAACTACAGGAAGAGCTGGAGACCGAGTACGTCGATCTTCTTCTCATCCATTGGCCCAACAAGAAGATAGCGTTCTCAGAGACGCTTGGAGCCATGGGTGAACTGGTGTCTCGCGGGGTGGTTCGGAATATCGGCATCAGTAACATCAATCGTCACATCATGGCCGAGGCGGACGAGGTGAGCCTCGTACCGCTCGTAACAAACCAAGTGGAGTTTCATCCCTTCCTCTACCAGCGCGAATTGCTCCAGGCTTGCGAGGAGAAGCAGATCCTGGTGACCGCGTACTCGCCAATCGCCCGGGGCGAGGTGATGACCGATGCCAGAATGACGACCATCGCAGAGCGCAACGGGGTGAGTCCGGTGCAGCTTGCCCTTGCCTGGGCGATGGAGAAGGGGATCATCGTCATCCCGAAGGCCACGGGGCGGCGTCACATTGAGGAGAACCTCATCGCCGAGCAGATCACACTGTCACCGGAAGAGATCGCGGAGATTGATGCGTTTGGAGATCACAAGCGGATGATCGACGGCCCATGGAAGCACTATCCGCTTGAATAATCAGCGGCTGTTGCGGGGTCCACCGGCACCGGCGGCGAGAAGCAAATCAATTACTTCGAGGTTCCGTGATCGGGTTCCGTACCTGAGCGTACGCTCGAGCGGGGTGTCCCCCAGAAAATCCTCGGCTGTGACATTGGCGCCCGCGTTGAGCAGAATGGCCACGGTCCCCGGGTACGGGAGCGCCGCATGGAGCGGGGTGCGGCCGAACATGTCTGCCGTATTGACGTCGGCCCCGGAGCCGAGGAGCAGCAGAACGACGTCGGTGTACGGCACGGCCAAATGCAACGGCGTTCTGCCGAACTGATCCGGCGCATCCGATAGCGCACCATTAGCTATGAGTTGTTCGGCGATTGAATAGAGGCCATGTTCAACTGCCCAGTGGAGCGGAGTTTCTTCGGCCTCGAGATCCGGCAGGCTCTGGGCACAGAGCGAACTCACGCTTACGACGAGAAACCCCGTCATCAACAACGTCCGAATCAATCGATCTTGATAAAACCTAAGTCCAGTCACCGCTTATAGAATCGGCCGGGGC
>DAOWMR010000178.1 GCA_030642995.1 Spirochaetales bacterium | reverse complement strand
GTTTGTTGATAAAGATGATGACCGGGATGTTCCGCATCCGGCAGACCTGCATCAGCCGCTCGGTCTGCTCCTCCACACCTTTCACCGAATCAATGACAAGGATCACGCTGTCCACTGCGGTCAGCGTGCGATAGGTGTCCTCGGCGAAATCCTTGTGACCCGGGGTGTCAAGAATATTGATCAACTGCCCCTGGTACTCGAAGGACATCACCGAGGTAGCTACCGAGATTCCGCGCTGTCTCTCTATCTCCATGAAGTCGGACGTCACCGACCTGGTGACCTTGTTGGACTTCACAGCTCCGGCTGTTCGAATACTGCCGCCAAAGAGGAGCAATTTCTCAGTCAGCGTTGTCTTTCCGGCGTCGGGATGGCTGATGATGCCAAAGGTGCGCCGTCTGAGTATCTCATTGTGTAAAAGGCTCTCGCTCATGGGTCAGTTCCTGTCCGGGTAAGGTATTGATGGAGAGGGCAATGGCCAAGGGTCAGTACTGTCACCCAGCGCGGGCGATTCTCGTTGTGTGCTTCAGGTGGATTACGATATCATCGAAATGAGGGAGATAGTATGAAACCAAGGAAGATCAAAGAAAAGATTTACCGGATGGGTTCTGTGGATTGGGATAGGCGTCTCTTCGACGCGCTCATCCCTCTCCCGGACGGGACAAGCTACAATGCCTTTCTCATTGAAGGTAGCGAGAAGACCGTTTTGATTGATACGGTCGATCCACTGATGGTCGATGAACTGCTGGCACAGCTTGAGAATGTCCCCAAGCTTGATTACGTGGTTTCACTTCATGCGGAACAGGATCACTCAGGCAGCATTCCCCACGTACTTTCCCGATACCCTGATGCGAAAGTGATTTCCAGCCCCAAGGCAAAAGGGATGCTCATGGATCTTCTCCGAATACCCGAGAAATCCCTTGTTCCTGTTGAGGACGGCGAAACCATCTCTCTTGGGGACAAGACGCTGCAATTCATACACACCCCCTGGGTACACTGGCCCGAGACAATGGTGGCCTATCTCAAAGAAGACAAGATTCTGTTTAGCTGTGACTTTTTTGGCTCCCACATTGCGACAACCGATCTCTATGCTACAGACGAAGCACGTGTCTACGAGGCAGCAAAACGCTACTACGCCGAGATCATGATGCCCTTCCGAAGTGTGATCAGGAAGAACATGGAAAAAATCGCATCTCTTGACATAGCTACCATAGCTCCCAGTCACGGACCCATCTATGCACGGCCATCCTTCATCATCGATGCCCATAAGGACTGGATCGATGGGCCGGCGAAGAACCTGGTGGTCCTGCCGTACATTTCAATGCACAACAGCACCAGACAAATGGTCGATTTCTTTGTCTCATCGCTCGTGGAGAATGGTGTCAGCGTCGAGCAGTTCGATTTGGCCGTGACAGATATCGGCAAACTGGCAATGGCTCTCGTTGACGCCGGGACAATCGTCATCGGCACTCCAACGGTTCTTGCCGGTCCTCATCCCAATGTCGTGTATGGTGCCTATCTGGCCAACGTGTTACGTCCGAAAGCCAAGTTCCTGTCCATTATTGGTTCCTACGGGTGGGGAGGCAAGACTGTAGAAATACTGGCAGGGATGATTCCAAATCTCAAAGTAGAAGTCATCGAACCTGTTCTTGCCAAAGGCGTACCGTCGGAGGCTGATTTCAAAGCTCTTGAGAAATTGGCTGAAACCATCGCGAGGAAACACAGAGAGCATGGACTGAAATAGCCGGTGATTCTGATCCACGGCCTGTCGGTCCCCACGTTCGACTGGGACCGGCAGATGACTGTTCTGGCCGACAGCCGATTTCGGGTGCTCCGGCACGACCAGTACGGCCGTTAGGGACCGAACGAAGCGTAGAACCCTCAACCTGTGCCATAGAGAGGCTTGCAATCCACCGGTACATAATGTACGTTATTACGTACAGGAGTGATGTGTGTCAACGACCAACGCTACAACCGCCCGACAGAATCTTTTCCGTCTCATTGACCAAGTGAACGATAGCCACGAGCCAGTTCTGATCACAGGAAAAAAGGGATCGGCTGTTCTCATCTCCGAAAGCGACTGGAAAGCAATAGAAGAGACACTCTATCTGAACAGCGTACCGGGGATGGCGCAATCCATTCGCGAAGGAATGAGCACCGCATCGACGAAAATGGACGAAACGCTTGACTGGGAGTAGCCGCCGTCACCGACTGCTTTACACCAAAGCAGCTCAGAAGGACGCGATAAAGCTCGCGGCTGCGGGTCTGCGTCTCAAGGCCGAAGCGTTGCTACAGATCCTGGAATTGGATCCATTCAAGAACCCGCCGTTGTTTGAGAAACTCGTCGGCAATCTCGCCGGAGCCTACTCAAGGCGGATAAACATCCAGCACCGCCTTGTCTACCAAGTCCTTGAAGAGGAAAGGATCGTGAAGGTGCTACGGATGTGGACGCACTACGAGTAACGGCTCGAGTTGACGATGATGATCATGGAGGGTGCCATGAGAAGGCTGGCATTAGGCGGCGCGGCGGTCGCGGTCATTCTGACTGCGATGCTGGGATGCGCCACAACCGGGGACATCCCCGTTGAAATAGAACAGTCGGATACGATCTACATCTCCCCGGCAAACAGCGACGGGGTCCAGGATTCCGTGAGCTATCCTCTCTCCGTTGATCTTCTGGAACGGACTGTTCTCACGCGATACGCCATCACCGTCACGGACTCCCACGGTACAGCCGTGCGCACGGTGCAGGTTGATTATTCAACGAGTGGGTTGTTCGGACGAAGCCGGAGCGCCGCCGCCCAAGCGCCCGACGTTGTACTGTGGGACGGACGGAATGATGATGGTGATTTCGTACCAGATGGAGAGTACCGGCTCAACGTCCAGGTCTGGGACAATCGAGACAACACCGGGAACGGGCCCGAACAGCGTGTCGTTGTAGACAACACCCCGCCGGCTGTTGAGGTCTCCGCTCCATCCTTCCTCTTCTCTCCAAACGGCGACGACCAGTTGGAGGAGTTGGCTGTCCATCAGCGTCGATCCTCTGTGGAAAACAGGTGGGTCGGAACCATTGTGCTCACTGACGGCACGGCCACCCGCGAGTACGTATGGACCGGCAGCGCTGCGGACTTCGTGTGGGACGGAACCACAGGCGATGGCACACCGGCGCCCGAAGGTCTCTACACCTACTCGGTCGGGACCACGGACCGCGCGGGGAACACAGCCGTCTTCCACCTGACCGGAATACAGTTGGAGCGTGAGCCTCGGTCGGTCTCACTCTTCATCTCCCGAACCGCCTTCTCACCCAACGACGATGGTCGCGTGGACACGCTGACGCTTCACGCGTCAATTCCCGTGCTCAGGAACCTCGAGGGGTGGGAGATTGAGGTGCGGACTGTCGCCGGCCGGCTGACTCGAATATTCAGCGGAACAGGCGAACCTCATGAGATTGTCTTCGATGGATTGGGCGATGACGGCGAGCCGGCCGAGGACGGACGGTACCGTGCAGTTCTGAAGGCCAGGTACGCCGGAGGTCAGACGCCGGAGAGAACCTCTCCGGTCTTCACGATCGACACCGATCCACCGCGTTCCACGGTGCGGGTGAGTTCACTCGTATTCTCTCCAGACGGCGATGGCCGTATGGACACGATCGAGATCTTTCAGAGCAGCAGCATCGAAGAGACATGGACAGGTACGTTTCAAAATGCGTACGGCGGCGTGGTCCGATCGGCAACGTGGGCCGGCCAGGTGAGCAACATCGTCTGGGACGGCACGGACTCCTCCGGCGCGTCTCTCCCGGATGGCGTATACACCTATGATCTTTCCGCCGTGGATGAGGGTGGGAACGTGGCGCTGCCTGCGATCACGAGAATCCGCGTCGACACCCGGCCGGTGTCGGTCAGGATCCTGCGAACCAACGCGCGTATCTCGCCCAACGGAGACGGAATTCTGGACTCGACGATCTTCAGCCTGATGGCGGATGTGGCGGAAGGGATAGAGCGATGGGTCGTTACAGTTAACGACGCAAGCGGCAATACCGTGGGAGAGTTGGCGGCGGGCACAACGCCCCTTCCGCTGAGTATTCAATGGAACGGCCGGCTCGACGGGCGCCTGTTGGACGACGGATTCTACTACCCTGAGTTGGAGGTTCACCATGAGAAGGGCGGTATCTCGACGGCGCTCGGCTCTTCGGTAAGCGTGGACACAACCGGCCCCGAAATCGCGCTTGACCACAGACCCGGATACTTCTCCCCGGACGGCGACGGAAACGATGATCTGCTAACCATATCCATCTCGGCCGTGGACCCCAGCAGCATTGACCACTGGAGCGCGTCAATCCTTGATCCGAACGGACAGCTCTTCGCCGAGTGGGGCGGGACAGGAAGGCCTCCGCTTGTCATTCGCTGGGACGGCCTTTCGATTTCCGGGCAACTCGTTCAGGCTGCCGAGGACTACCAGGTCATTGTGACCGCAACCGACACGGTGTGGAACACCGGGAGTGGCGAAACACTCGTTCCAATTGATATTCTTGTCACTCCCGAGGGAGATCGACTTCGAGTCTCGAGCATCTACTTCGAACCGAACACGGCCGAGTTCGAGAATCCTGACGATCCCGAACGCTCGCAGCGGAACACGGAGACTCTGGACCGGCTGGCCCAGGTGCTCCGGAGATACCCGCAGTACGCCATCCGTATCGAGGGCCACGCGACGCACTTGCTTTCGTTTGATCCGATGAGGGCCCAGATTGAGCATTTCCAAGTTCTGGTTCCGCTTTCGTTCGCGCGCGCGGAGGCGATCCGCCAGGCACTGGTGCGGCGCGGCATCCCGCGCTCCCGCATGACCATCTTCGGCTACGGCGGGATACGACCGGCGGTGCCCCACACTGATGAACTCAACCGGTGGAAGAACCGTCGAGTGGAGTTCATCCTGGAGCGGAGGTAAACCACCCTGCCGGGCACGATATCAAACCCCAGGATCCGGCAGATCCAACTCGATCAGGAATCTGTCCGTGATTCCCCACGCTGCGTCAATGGCGGACTGGTCGTCAATCCCGAGGAAACTCGTCCGCAGGTAGACGTAGAAATCCCCGTATGGAAACAGCGTCGCAAAACCGCCCCAGGCCCCTGGTGTTGGTCCCTTACCGTAACGGAAGATCGCAAAATAGCCATCAACATGCGTTTCGCCGAAGTTGAATCCAACATTGTGCGCACTGGCCAGTTCGGACTGAGTCCACTCGGACAGAACGTCGCCAACAAGTGACTCGAAGTGACTACGAAGATCGGCGTGAGGGTAGTACTCCTTCAGGTAAACGTAGAACGTGAGCCACATGTCGTTCTCCGTGCTGTTGTAGCCAACAGAGACATCCAGCCCATCTTCGTCATATTCCGTGGTACCCTCGATTTCCAAGTGCTCAATGGTGGCGGGGAACCATATGCTGAGCGGTACATATGTGAAACCACCAGACTCGGCGTCCTCCGCCCATACCGATTGGTCCGGAACAGCAGTCTTTGATACCCCCGTCGGAGACGTGGCGCAGGACCACAAAACTGCAACCACCATGAGACCCACAACGAGCCGAAACACCCGGCCGGTCACCCCTTCAGATATCCTCCGCATCACATCCTCCATGACTTAATTCTCGTTCATGAGCGGGTGGAGTTCCAGTGTCCTGTGGCTGTTCGACGGGGAGAACTGCCCCGTCGGCGGGACAAGGAGAGGGCATGAGAGTCTTTGCGTTGGGAGGCTATGGCAAAGCAGGATTCCCGGCAATCGAGCTACTCGCACAAAGTGATCTGGTTACCGGGATCGCTATCGCAGGGCCGCAGTTTCTTGTGTCCAAATCGAAGTGGGTTCATATCATGTTCCGGGCGCGCTCTATCATTGTTTCCTTGAACGGTTCCACACGCTTCAGGATGCTGAACAATGGCACGGGAACAATCTCCTGGTTCGCGCGCCGTTGGGTGGTACGTTGGATGCGGCCGTCCGTCGCCAGTTCACGGCCCGCCCTCTCGTAGGCTGCGTACACGTCGAGTATTTTGAGAACTCGCTTTTCGCACTCCGGATCATGGCCATGTCCCGACAGGCGGCCGCCGTTGCGTATCAGCTCGCCGACTTGAGGCGCGTCCAGGAATCTGGAGAAGGTTCGAAAATAGGAGAGCACATTCCGGGGAGTCTCGTCCTCCAGGTTATCGCAAC
>DAOWMR010000133.1 GCA_030642995.1 Spirochaetales bacterium | reverse complement strand
GTCGCTTGAACGTGCACTGGAAATTCTCGCGGAACCGAAGAAGGGACGAGGTTCCAAGCTCCTCCGTGATCTCGGAACTGATGAGCAGTCAGGCATGAAGATCGCCATTTACGAAGGGAGATACGGACCGTACATCAAGTTTGGCAAGAAGAACATAACCCTGCCCGAAGAACGACGAACCAGCGAAGCGATAGACAAGCTTCAGCTCTCGGAGGCGATGGAGATTGTCAAGAATTCAGGGAAAGTGTAGGGGCCGAAGCCTGGTCCCCAATTCGTGCGGTCTAGGATACGTCCTTGAGCTGCAGGTTGTTCTTCTTGAGGTATGCCAGGAGACCAACCTTGCTGACTGAACGAAGCGCCCGCGTGGAGAGCTTGAGGCGAACGTGCCTTCCAAGTTCCGGGACGAAGATCCGTTTCTTCTTGATATTCGGCAGCTGATACCGACGTGTCTTGTTGTGCGCGTGAGAAACATTATTGCCGGCCATCGGCTTCTTGCCGGTTATTGAACACTTCCGTGACATTCGGACCTTCCTAAGAATTGTGCTCCATAGATATATCGAAGGAAGACACCCCGCGTCAAGTGGCGAGTGCCGCACGAGCTATCCAGCCGGCCACTACGGCCGCCGTCTCGGTGCGCAAGATGCGCTCTCCCATCCCGGCAAGCTTAAAACCGGCGTCGGTTAATAATTCCAATTCTTTCCCGGTCCACCCGCGCTCGGACCCTATAGCCAGGAGCACACTGACGGCCGAGCCGGCATCCAGCGCGGCTCTGAGGATCCGATCGGCGGTCGGATGCAGCACGAGGCGTACCTGGTCGGCGTCTGCCACTGCCACTGCGGTACGAATACCGCCGGCCAGCGAGCGACACCGTTCAACTTCCATGAGCCTGGTGACCCCGGCCTGGGCTGCGCCTTCAATCAGGAGGGGTCGGATGTCATGCCACATGGTGGCATTGAGATAGCTCTGCTCACCGAGTTCGGTGGGTGTCACAATGAGCCGTCGTATGCCGATCGTGCTGAGGTCGCGGAGGAGCCGGCGCAGGACAATAGGTCGCGGATGCCCGAGGAGCAGGTCCACCGGAACGGGCTGCGCCGTTTCGGGCGGGGCGAGGAGCTCATCCGGCTCAAACCGTACGCGCATGCCGCGGTCATCCAGAACGTCTATGACCGCTGTTCCGGACACGCTGTTCACGATACCTGCCCGGAGCCGGTCTCCTACCCCAAGCCTCAAGATCTTCCGGACATGCCGAACCCGAAAGTCACTTGCCGCGAGATCAACCTCGTTCTCTTCCAACAGCAGGATGTTCAATTCTGTGTTTGCGTGTATGACGAAACCGGGCGGGTGAGTTCGCCCTTGGAGTAGGCGAAGAAACGGCTGATCTCCCGGAGTGGAAGCGGCCCCTGTCCGAGGAGATTCTGCACGAGCAGGCCGTCTATGGCGCTGAGCAGAACGCGGGAGATCGTCTTGAAGTCCGTGTCCTTCGGCAGGATGAGGCGCAAGCCTTGCTCTATGAGGTCCAGCCAGCGATCGTACTCTTCGGTGAATCTGATCTTCAGCGATTCGTGATTTCCGCTCAGTGCTTCCTGGATGAGATAGAAGTGGATGTAGCCGCGAGTCTCCGATTTCAGCACGGTCTCAATGACCATCTGCAACACCAACTCCGGCTGCGGATCACGACCGTGACCGTTTATCCACGCGATGATGGTGTTGGTGATGTGCTCCATGTGGCGAACGCTGATATCAAAGATCAGGTCGCCCTTGGTGGCATAGTAGTAGTAGAGTGTTCCCTTGCTGATGCCAACCTCGTCGGCAATGTCCGCGAGACTGGTATTGGCCACACCCTTTTCAATGATGAGCTTGGCAGCCGCCTGGATGATTTTCTCGCGGTTGCTTCTCACCTTCCGGGCCGCTTCTTTCACGCACTACTCCCTCAAGAAATTCTACGCTACCCTCATGCTCCGGAGGTTGTCAACCGGCCGCCGACCGATCGCTTCCAAATCCGTATCATTGAGGGTACGATCGGGACATGAGTATCCCCCTCACCACCATTTCCGTTCTCATCTATCTTGCTGTGCCCGCCGGAATCCTCGCTCTCGGTACTCGGATAAAACTCATTCGAAAGGTCAATCCCGTCATCATCTGCTATCTTCTCGGGCTTCTCGCTGGAAACGTGGGAATCCTCCCGGAGAGCTTTGCCGCACTGCAGGACCAACTCTCCAGCATCGTCGTGGCACTGAGCATTCCCCTGCTCCTCTTTTCCGTGAATATCAGCCGATGGAGCCATACCAGCATCCGTGCGATAGTTGCTCTTGGACTCGCGGCGGTTTCCGTGGCAATCGCCGCAACCGTCAGTCATCTGCTGTTCGGACAATCCATCCCCGACAGCCCTCGGATTGCGGGCATGATGGTGGGCCTCTATACAGGCGGCACCCCAAATCTTGCCGCGATCAGCACAGCGCTCAATGTGGCGAGTGAGCCGTATCTCGCCGTCCACACGGCGGATACGATTCTTGGCGGCGTCTATCTCCTCTTCGTCATCACAATTGCCAAACCGATGCTCTCACGGATTCTCAAGCCCTTTCAGAAAGTCGGACCGGTGACGCTCGAAGAGATTGATCCCACGGCCACGGCACACTTTGGAGACATCTTCCGCAAGCCGTACCGGCTTCAGAGCCTGACGGCATTTGGGCTTTCGGTGCTGGTCGTCGGCATCAGTCTCGGGATATCCATGCTCGTCCCGCCCGATTGGGAAACCGTGGTAGTCCTCCTCAGTCTGACAACCCTCGCAATCGTCGCGTCCCTGGTTCCCCGGGTCCGCGAACTCAAGACAAGCTTCCGGATGGCTGAGTACCTCGTGCTGGTGTTCTGTCTGGTGGTTGGATCAATGGCCAATGTTGGGCGTCTGCTGGACACGCCGCCGCAACTCCTCGCTTTTGTCGCACTCACGCTTTTCGGCTCACTCTTCCTGCACATCGTCCTCTGCAAAATTGCCGGGATTGACGTAGACACCATGATCGTCACCTCCACCGCCGCCATCTGTTCGCCGCCCTTTGTAGGCATGGCGGCCGTTGCCATCCGAAATCGGGCAATCATCTCCGCCGGCATCACGGCTGGAATAATCGGCTACGCCGTGGGTAATTACCTTGGAGTGTTCTTGGCACTTGTCCTCGAACGCCTGTGAGTAACACCTTGGGGGCGCCACGGACATAGACTCTCGATCCATGAAGGAAGGAAGTGAGGGAAAGAATGAGTGCAGCGAGACTATATCGAGGCAGAGACAAAAAGATCGCCGGGGTGTGCAGCGGCATCGCCGAGTACTTCGGGTGGGACCCAACGATTGTTCGCCTGGCGTGGGTGGCGTTCCTCCTGGTCGGTGGTAGCGGCATACTTGCATACATCATTGCAATGATCGTCATGCCCGAACGGCCGGACGACTACGACGACCTGTAAGTTGATTTCATGCCTCCCGGCGGATATTCTGTTCCGCGGAGGCACACAATGCGTAGAGTGTCCATAGCGATATGTCTCGTTCTTGTTGGTCTGAGCGGTGTTTTTGCGGAAAGTGAAGTACCTCAGACCGAGCCGGTTCCGGCAGCCCGGGAGATAATTGAGATCATCGAGGAAGCCGGGGACACGCCGCTCTCCGATCTGGTTGTGAACGACCTGTTGCGAGTAGCCGACCTGGCAACCGTCGCTCGTCAGCAACAGATGCACATTCGCAAATCCAGCGGGCTCTCACTGTTTGTCCCCGGGCTCGGTCAGTTCGTGAACGGCGAAACCGGGACGGCCCTCGGCTTCTTTACCGCCGATTTTGTGATCCATGGCGCAGGCGCCGCAATCGGTTATTTCCTGCTTCCTCCCTCGGTGAAGTTTGCCAATCTGAATTATCTTCAAACGCCCGTCATCGACATTGAGACCCAGTGGAAGAATCTCACTGTGGCGGAGTTCCTCCCGTCCGCAGCGGTGGCGATCTCCGCATCCATATTGAGCGCTATTGTCCGTCACGCGGCATCGCGAAACGCCCGCGACCTGGCGATACAGGCCGTTGAAGACGGCACGGTGGTGTTCGAACCGCTGCTCCGTCGGCCATAATCTGATGGATTGATACCCGGCTGGAAGGGGAGCGTATGGAACATCGGGTGCCGACGGAGAGCATCGTCGTTGAACGTCTATCTACCGCACTCACCTTTCCAACCATCAGCGGCTACCCTGCGCCGGCCGATCAGGCGCCGTTCGCGGCATGTCTGGATTTCGTAGCAGAGAGCTTCCCGACTCTCTTCTCCGCGGCGTCCGTGAAGCGGGAGGATCCGTGGCGACTCGTCGTTGAGCTTGCGGGTTCCGACAGTTCGCTACTCCCCGTGCTCATGCTCGCCCATTTTGATGTCGTCGGAATCGAGGAAAATACTGAATCCGACTGGGAGCATCCCCCGTTTTCCGGCGCGGTTGCGGACGGTTTCATCTGGGGCCGAGGATCGATTGACGACAAGTCGTCCGTCATGGCAATTCTCGAGGCTGCAGAAGGGATTGCACGCTCCGGGCGGGTGCCAACGCGTGGTCTGGTCCTTGCGTTCGGCGGTGATGAAGAGTTGTCCGGTTTGAAAGGTGCCGCGACTACGGCCGGAGAGTTCAGGACGGAGGGACGGCGGTTCCACTTTGTATTGGACGAGGGATCGGTCATCGCCGAGGGGATGCTGAACGACGTGCCGATGCCTCTGGCGCTGATTGGCCTGGCTGAGAAAGGCCACGTGAACATCAAAGTCTCGGCCCGCACTGCGGGCGGACATGCCGCAATGCCGCCCGACAACACCGCTGTCGGAATAGTGGGTCAGGCAATCGCACGGATTGAAGCACATCCGTTCCCAGTCCGGAGGCTCGATACCATAGAGTCGTTCCTGCAGACTATCGGGGGAGTTGCCACCGGACCGGCGCGAATCGCGTATCGGCATCCACGGATACTGTGGCGGCTCATTGCCAAAGTGCTCTCATCGCGGACGAGCTCAAACGCGATCATCCGCACATCGCAGGCGGTGACCATGACCGAGGGGAGCGCCGTCCCAAATGTTCTTCCACAGCAGGCTGCGTGCGTGGTGAACGTCCGGATACTCCCGGGAGAGACTGTGGAATCGGTCCTGTCGCGGTATCAACGACTCCTCGGCCGGCTTCCGGTCACCGTGGATATCCTGGACCCGGAAGATGCCCACAATCCGGTGCCGGAGACCTCCCCTTCCCACGCCGGATTCATCGCCCTATCGGAGTCACTCGCAGATGTGTTGCCGGACGTTCTCGTTGCGCCGTTCATCGTAACGGGATCCACCGACAGCAAGCACTACGCCAATCTGTCGGATGCAATCCTCCGGTTCGCACCGATGCTACTTACAGGCAGCGACCTTGATCGAGTGCATGGGACGAATGAGCGTCTGTCCGTTCCCGCCTATCTCGGGATGATCCGTTTCTACTCAAACTTGTTCGAAAGGGTGTGTTGGCATGACTGATCCGACGACGAGTCGGCAGTATTCAATCAAGGTCGGCAAGAAGGCATTCATCTTTGCATTCATCATCATTCTCGTGCTGATGATTGTCTCCGGCATTCTCACTCGGGTCATACCTGCCGGTCGGTACGAAAGGGTCAGCTTCGAGGAGAGGGAACTCGTCGTACCCGGCTCCTATGCGGAAATTGACCCGCCGGAGTACCCAATCTGGCGATGGGCGACCGCTCCGGTGGAGGTTCTCTTTGCGCCCGGCAATGTCACGGTCATTACAATTGAGGCTCTTTCAAAAACCGAATGGCAGGGCATTTTTGGCGTGAAATAGATACGGAGCCCGTCTTCCGATACAATCGGCTTACGAACAAATCACACGACAGGCAGGCCCGTATCCATGAAGAATGTAACCGAAATCCTCGGCGGTGCGCAAATACTTCTGAACGTTTCTTTTGATATCCAGACGGTGTTTCAGGAGTACCTAACCGAAGAACATCGGGCATTCCTTGCCGCACTACGCATCATCGATCATCGTATCCCGGAACTACAGACGATCTACCGTGGTCGTGGACGGATGCCGATTCAGAATCAACCCATTCTGCGTGCATACTTGGCCAAGGCGTTTTTCAGGATCACGACGAACACCGAGTTGATCAATCGACTCAACAGCGATTCGTCGTTGCGGAGAATCTGCGGGTTTGATTCGGTACCCAGTCAAGCCACGTTCTCCCGACGGCTGGATCTATTTTCTCGGCTCCATGTGATGGAGCAGTTGCTGCACCGCACCGTGACCGAACATCGCGACGGGGCGATCGTGGGACACATTTCACGCGATTCGACGGCGATTCGTGCACGAGAGAAGCCGGCCAACCAGAAAAAGGACGTCGCCGACAAACTGAACCGTCGTCGCGGTCGTCCGAAGAAAGGCGAAGAATGTCGTGCGAAAAAGCAGAAGCGTCTGGCCAGACAGCTCAAGCAACAGCCAGGGCGTGCCATTCGCGAACTGGATCGATCCTGTGCCTGGGGACGGAAGGTCAATAGCCAGGGCAACGCTGAGTTCTGGAAAGGGTACAAGCTCCATCTTGATGTCGACGACATGGGTATCCCGATCACTGCTGTGGTCACCGGAGCAAACGTCCATGATTCTCAACTCGCCATTCCGATGGAGAAGAAAACAACCGGTGTCGTGCATCGGCTCTACTCACTCATGGACGCTGCCTATGACGCAAAGGGCATTCGATCATACATCGCGGCAACCGGTGGAGTGGCGATCATCGAACGGAACAAACGTCGCAACGCGCATACTGAACCGATGGATCCGGCAAAGAAGATCCGATTCCGGCAACGTTCCATCGTTGAGCGTAGTAACGCTCATCTGAAGGATTGGTTGCTCCCGACGAAGATCATGACCAAGGGATACGAGAAGGTAAACTTCGTGCTCATGACCGGTGTCGTGTGTCTGGCGGCAGTGAAGATCCTGCAGTATCTCGTTCTGCCGGGCCTTGCACCGCCTTCGTAGGGCTCACCGTTTGCAAGAATATCACTCGCTCACGGGAGAGGTGTGTCCGTCGCGGTTGCATGCCGCCGTTTTTCGGCGAATATGTTCAGATCCGCCCCATCCAAGGCGACCGTGACGCGGACTGCCACTGCGGCGCACTACTCATTACGACTTCATACGACCGTTCGACCGGGATTTTGAAAGAGCCTCAGACAGCTTGAGTTTCTCCAGGGCGAACAATCTCATCTCTGGCAGATGATCCTGGAGCTTTCACAGACCGAGCGATATCGCGATCAATATGAGGAACTGCGAAAGATAGTGGGAGTAGGATTGATCACCGCGATGAGC
>DAOWMR010000382.1 GCA_030642995.1 Spirochaetales bacterium | reverse complement strand
CGTTCGGCAAACAACCGCTTGGAGGTCTCAACGATCATGATGCGCTTTTCGTTGCTCAATGCGCGGGCCATACTCCATGCTATCGGCGTCACGCCCCTCCGTCAACGCGGCGGCTTGCTTCGCGCGCTGTTCCGTCATACGTTGGGTGGCCATGAGCGTCGGTCTGGCTGAGCATCCGGAATTTCTCAGACATGACAACGGACCGGCGCACCCGGAGCGCCCGGAGCGCCTTTCGGCGATCTCGGCCGCCGTTCGAGAGCTGGCGTTTTTTCCGGATCTGATCCAGCTCTCAACTCGAGAGGCGTCACGGGCTGAATTGGAGCTCGTCCATGAGCCGGCCTATCTGGATGGACTCGAAGAAACCCGCAACCGCGAGGTAACGATCCTGGACGCAGACACCCGGGCAAACCAGAAGAGCTTTGACGTTGCCCTCCGTGCAGCCGGATCCGCGGTGTCGGCGGTGCAGGAATCCCTGACGGGCGCTGTTCGCCGGTCGTTCGTTCTGAGCCGACCGCCCGGGCACCATGCAGAGGCTCATCGCGCAATGGGGTTCTGCCTGTTGAACAATGCTGCAATTTCGGCAGCTGTGGCGATTGCCCATGCCGGGTTGGATCGCGTCGCAGTGGTGGACTGGGACGTTCATCACGGGAACGGAACCGCCCATGCGTTTGCTTCCAGAAGTGATGTGCTCTACCTCTCCATGCACCAGTACCCGCACTACCCCGGCACGGGCGGCGTGCACGAGGTTGGATCGGGCGCCGGCGCGGGTTATACGGTCAACATCCCGCTTCCGGCGGGCTGCACTGATGCGGACTACACCATGGCAATGGACGCGGTTGCCATACCGATTCTTCGCGAATACGCGCCGCAGCTGATCATCGTGTCCGCGGGCTTTGACGCTCATCGGGATGACCCGCTGGCCGGGATGCTGCTCACTTCCGAGGGGTTTGCGTCACTGACCCGAGGGTTGGTCGGTGTTGCCGATGAGTTTGCTGAAGGCCGCATTGTGCATCTGCTCGAGGGAGGGTACGATCTGGGCGGCCTATCGGATGGCGTTTGCGCAGTTCTGTCGGTTTTGACCGGGCATAGTGCCGAATCAAACGGTGGTGGTTCGGATCGGCGTGAAACCGAAGCCAATCAGCCGCGACCTGCCGCAATCAGCACGATGCGTGCCGTCCGGGCGCAACATTCTGAGTTCTGGTCGACATTTGACGAAAGGTAGAATCAGTAACATCAATGCTTGTACGTGGGGAACCAATTGTGATTATCATTGAAGGACAGATTGGCGTCGGGAAGACAACGATGGGCTTGGTGCTGGAACAAGAGCTGGACATCAAGCTCTATCGTGAGCTGCAGCGGCCGGAGACGCATTCGTTGCTGAACAGGTTCTACGCCGATCAGCGTCGATGGGCGTTTACCTTGCAGATCCACTTTCTGAACGAGCGCTTTCGCATGATCAAGCAGATCAGGGATGCTGGAGGTGGCGCGCTTGACCGGTCCATCTACGGCGATCGGATCTTCGCCGACGTTCTTCACGAGGACGGGCAGATGAACGAAGAGGAGTACGTGACATACACGACTCTCCTGGACAACATGCTCGAGCACGTTCAGCCGCCCGACCTCCTGGTCTACCTGGATTGTACGGTGGACACCGCCCTCCGTCGAATCAAGGAGCGCGATCGCGGACTTGAGTCGAGTATTCCCCGCGACTACCTGGAGCGATTGAACCAGCGATACCTGCGCTTCTACGACGCATACGACGCATCGCCGAAAATGCTCATTGATACCGACGAGCGACCAATCGACGTGAACACGAATGTGCCCCCCATGCTTGACGAGATCCGAGCCGTTCTGGAGGACACCTGAACGGATGATCAAGTCCCGGGTCACCACGGTTCTGATCGTCTTTTTTGCGGCGTCCGCCCTCGCGGCGGACCCGGTGTCCGATTCACTTCTCCTGACGTTTGTCGGGGACATCATGCATCACGATCTCAACGCCGGGATGAACGACTACGATCGATTGTACGATGCCGTTCGGCCCTATCTCCACGCGGATAGCCTGAGCTTCGCCAACATTGAGTTCCCGGTGGATCCCGACCGCCAGCCGAGCGGTTATCCGCTGTTCAACGGAACGGCCGGGTATGTGGAGGCGGCCGTGCGGGGTGGCTTTGATGTGTTCTCCCTCGCGAACAACCATAGCTTTGACCTTGGAGCCCGAGGTACAGCCGCCACAGCCCGACTCTTCTCCTCCCTCTCCGTGGAAACCGGAACGTACCACAACGGTCTCCGCGATGAGCCGGGAGCGCCAATCACTCCCACAGTCATTTACCACGAGGGCTGGTCCATTGCCTTTGTCTCAATCACGGCGTTCTCCAATGCGCGTGGGTCTCTCGGTTTCATCAATCTCGTTGACTACACCGACGTGTCCGTCCTCGATGCGTTTCTCGCCCAGGTTTCGCAGTGGGACACCGAGTTTGATCTGCTCATCGTGAGCGTGCACGCCGGCACCGAATACACCACCCGACCGGACCTCGGAAAGGCGCAATTCTTCCGCGACCTCGTCGCTCATGGCGCAGATATTGTCTGGGGCCATCACCCGCACGTCCTGCAGCCGTGGGAGAAGGTCGATGTTGGGACCGCGAACAAACTCATCCTGCACAGCACGGGCAACTTCATATCGGCCCAACGACGCTACCAGCAGCCCTTTCTCCCGCTGGGGCGATGGGCCCCGACAGGCGACACTGCGCTTTTCAGGGTGACCGTGATGCGCAGTTCCCAGAGTGACTCATCGGGCCGAATCCAACCGTCGGTTGTGCGGGTCTCCACACCAATCTTCACCGTTCACAACGATCCAATGCACGGTCTGATCCCGAAGACTTTCGGCGCCGTTCTGACCGAGCCGCTCCCTCTCGTCTGGCGGGCGTTCTACGCGGCGCGCTATGCGTCCACGCGCTCCCTCCTCAACGCTCCGCTCACGAGCCTTGCCGTTCGCTCGCCATCCTACAACGCGTCGTTCTCCAGGTAGCTGTAGTAGCCGGTTGATCCGAACACCACGTGGTCGAGGACTGGGATACCGAGAGTTTGCCCGGCATTCACGAGTCTCCGGGTGATGTCGTTGTCCTCGGCGCTCGGATCCACTGAACCACTTGGATGGTTATGTGCGAGGATTACGGCAGCGGCGCGATCGGTCAGCGGGCCGGCAAACACCTCCCGCGGATGTACCATGGTCCGGTTCACCAGCCCTACTGAGACCGTGCGTACAACGATG
>DAOWMR010000289.1 GCA_030642995.1 Spirochaetales bacterium | reverse complement strand
GTGACCGGGAGATTCTTGCACAGTACGCCGACGGAGGCCTGCAATCGGTTCTCAAATCGATCTCCGGACTCGATCCCGAGAATCCGATCGACCGTGTTGTGTGGGACGCCGTCTCTGCGCGGATCGACGCAACCGGCCGCCCCTAACCCCACCTTGCCCCAAGTGGACGAACTCCGACTGATCACGTTACAATCGGCAATCGTCGTGTATTGTCGGTCGGTAACCGCCCGACGGCCAGATTCAGCGAACGTGCCAAGGAGAAGTCTATGAATTTCGAGTGGTCGTATTTCCTTGATATTGGAATCATATCAATCGCCTTGCTACTGGCCACCCTCATCCGAGCCAAGGTCAAGTTCTTCCAGCGGTTTCTCATACCAAACGCGTTGACGGCCGGCCTCATTCTCCTGCCGTTCTACAATTTCATCGGTCCGCTCCTTGGACTGACGCAGACTGGCCTCGGGGAGATTGTCTACCACCTGCTGAGCATTTCGTTTATCGCCATGATGCTGCGGAAGACCGAGTCCAAGCGGGGAAAAGCAGGCAGAGGAGTTCTGTGGTTCTCAATTGCGGCGACATTCCAATTGGGAGCACAGGGCTTCATCGGATTCGTGCTGACCCTCGTGCTCGCCGCAACCGTTGTTCCCGGCTTGTTCCCCTCCTTCGGCCTCCTGGTGCCGCTGGGCTATGCTCTTGGCCCCGGACAGGCTTTTGCGATCGGGTCCGGCTGGGAACAGTTCGGCTTTGTTGGAGCAGGCAGTGTCGGACTCACCTTCGCGGCGATCGGCTTCCTCATTGCAAGTTTTGTGGGCGTATTTCTGATCAACTACGGCATCCGTCACGGCTGGTTGGGCAAACACGCCGATGAAACCGCGACCATAGACACCGGACCGGGGGTTCGGCCTGCAGGAAGTGAGTTGCCGGTCGGTGCACGGATGACGACCGACTCGGACGCCATCGATTCGATGACCGTCAATTTTGGTATGGTTGTCGCGGTTTACCTGCTCACCTTCCTCTTCCTCCAATTGATCTCCTTCGGACTCTCATTTGCCGGAGATCTCGGAACCGATCTGGCCACGAACCTGTGGGGAATTGGTTTCGTCTTTGCCTCGGTCATGGCACTCGTTGTACGGCTCATCCTCCGGGCAATGAAGGCCGACCATATCCTTGATACCGGCAGCCTGACCCGGATATCGGGAACGTCGGTGGATCTGACGGTTGCCGCGGCGGTTGGCGCCATATCACTGGTGATCGTCGGTCAATACTGGCTGCCCATCCTTGTTATCGCCTCAATTGCGGGGATTTTCGTCATCGTCACCGTTCCGTGGATGGGATCACGACTCTTCACCGACTACCGGCTGCACCGTACTCTGATCCTGTTTGGCGCAATGACGGGCACGCTGCCAACCGGACTCGCACTTCTGCGGGTCATTGATCCTGACTTCAAGACGCCGGCGGGGAGTGACTATGTCTACTCTTCGGCGGTCGTTTTTCTGCTCGTCATCCCGTTGATCCTGATCATCAACCTGCCCGCCTACGCCGTGGACCGCGGCCAACCGGAGCTGATCTGGATTACGCTTGGCGTTCTTGCTGCGTATGTCGTGATTGGATTCGTCCTCTTCCTGGTATTCTCCAAAGGCCGGGGTCTCAAGAAAGTGGGTAAATTGTGGCTGCCGGAGGATGCGGAATAGGCAGAAAGGCAAACGCTTCATAGAATGCGAGGTATCGTGTGCACATAGTGGGTGGACGTTTCAAGGGGCACCCCCTGTTCTTCACCAATAACCCGAAGGTCAGGCCCATGACCCAGATGGTGCGGGAGGCGATATTCAATATCCTTCAGGGGCGGATAGTCGGCGACCGGGTCCTGGATCTGTTCTGCGGTTCCGGCGGTGTCGGACTGGAGGCCTTGAGCCGGGGCGCGGAGTTCGTGGATTTTGTCGATCTAAATCCCGCCATGACCCGACGCAACATCGAGAAACTTGGAGTGCAAGACGAAACCCGGGTATTCCGCCTGGATGTGTTCAAAGCCCTGGCGCAAATAGCATCGGAAGGCAGCCGGTATGAATTCCTCTTTGTCGGCGCCCCGTATGAGTATCCGAGGACTGATGAAGTAATCGCCAAACTGGATGAACTCAACCTCATGGCGCCCGGCGGCCTGCTTATGGTGGAGCATCGAAGCAATCGAACGTTCGCTCCCGAGTATGGACACTTCGCCGAGGATAGGGTTCACACCTACGGTCAGACCGTCATCACCCGTTACCAGGCGAAAGAATGAGGGTCTTTGTGCTACGCGCCCGAAAAGGGCCGACATCGCCGGCTGCTGTAGTCAAGGCAATGGGTTATCCCGACCATTTTGAAGTGATTGCCCATTCGGTAGTAAGCGCGCTAATGATCTCTAAGCACACCCGGGACGATGTGGTGTTTCACGTGGTGCTGGAAGGCAGCCCGGTGCCACCGGTCACCGTCACCTTCAACTCTGCCTCCATGGGCTCCCTGGGGGGCTTTGACGAGGCCACGATCGCCGGTGTATTTCGGCGGATTCTCAGGCCTGCGGCCGATCTTGCAAAGGAAGAGCGGCTGGAGGTTGAGCCGGGAATCCAGCTCCACAAGATCAGCTTTGAGGCGCTCATCAAAGGACTTTCCCGGGAGATGCCGGTCTGCATACTGGACAAGAAAGGTGAGGACATCCGCTCCGCGAAATTTGGCGACGACTGCGCCTTCATCTTCTCCGACCATATTCCCATGCAGAAGAAAACCCTGAGTCTTCTGAAGCGACTCGGCGTCAGGGGCTTGAGTCTGGGGCCAAAGGTGCTCTTCGCAGCCCATTGCATAACCCTGGTTCACAACGAACTGGACAGGCGGGAAACGGAAGCCTGAGAAAAGGCGTCGAAGAATCCGTTCAGCCGCGCCCTGTCCCCGGCGCGACCAGGGCGTTGAGCCGGGCCGCGGCCTCCGCTCGAGTCAGCTGCGGATCAAACAGACTGGAGGTGCCCGCTACAAGGACGTCGGCGCCCGCCTCCAACATCAGCGGAATGTTCGCCCAACTCACGTTGCCGTCAACTTCTATGAGAAAGTCATAACCACCGACGTCGCGCAGTTCCCGTGCTCGGCGAACGGAATCGAGAGTCCACGGCAGCAGCTCCCGACCGGCATAGCCAGGATTCACGGCCATCACGAGGACGAGGTCCACGAGCCCGAGCAGGTTTGTGAATCGATCCGGGGAAAAGGCGGGATCAACGGCGATGCCGGGGTGTGCACCGGACTCACGAAGCGCGGATAGGGTACGGGCCGCGTGCCAGGTGGTCTCCGGGTGGATCGTGACGTACGGAGCACCGCCGAAACCTGCGAACACCGGAGCCCAGCGGTCGGGATCATCAACCATCAAGTGAATGTCCAGCGGCAGATCCGAACGCTCGCCGATGGCCCGGCACTGATCGGTGCCAAAGGTCATATTGGGCACGTAGTGGCCGTCCATGATATCCAGGTGCAACCAATCCACGCCGAGCGATGCGAGTTCGTCGACTTCCGCGCCCAGGTTCATCTGATCGGCACACATGAGCGACGGCGCAACGATCACCCTCCCGTCTTTCTTTGTACTGGTCACATCATCACCCCTCATCCCACGGATGGACAATCGCCTTCAGTCCCCGATGAGACTCGTGAAAGGCGTACGCGTCGTGAATCCGCTCCAGTGGGAATGTCTCCGAACCGTACCACTCCCCGTGGACGGAATCGTCCGACAGCAGCCGAACCGCCTCCTTGTGATGCCTCGGGTCCGACCCGTGGGTGCCCATCACGAAGCACTCCTTATAATGGATGATGTTGGAGTCAATGCAAAGCTCCGGCTGGTCCCGCAACCCGCCGAAGAGATTGACATAACCGAGATGTCCAACCATCTGGATCGCGTCCTTGTGAGCCTGAACGCTGCCTGATGTGGTGATCACCATGTCCACGCCACGCCCCCCGGTTTCGGCGAGGACGGTCGCCACCGGATCTTCGTCCTGGGTGCAGATGAACCGTGCATCGGGAGCAAACCTCGTCGCGGCCTCCATGCGCGGCCGGGAACGCTGGACGGCAAAGATCTGCGCAGCGCCATAGGCCTTCGCAAGCTCCAGGATCATGCAGCCGATCGGACCAAGGCCAATCACCGTAATGCTCTTGCCGCGTCTGAACCGTCCAAACTCCAAACCTTTGACGGCGCAGGCAAGCGGCTCGGCGAGGGACGCCTCGTCATAGGTCAAGGTGTCCGGGATGTGGCTGACGGGTCCAAACTCCAACATGCGCTGATTGAGGAGCATGTACTGTGCGAATCCTCCGTCGAACTCGTGACCGGTGGCGTAGTCTATGAAGCTATCCTTGCCGGGCACATTCTC
>DAOWMR010000386.1 GCA_030642995.1 Spirochaetales bacterium | reverse complement strand
CTGCGACTCAACCTACTTCAGAATCTTCGGGTCGGCAGCCGGTAGGCGCCGGCAGACAGGCACCGGCCGCCCGAGGGTGGCCGCAGCTACTGACCTGCCCTACTTCGCTTTCCCCTGATTCGCAACTGCCTCTTGCGCCTTCGCAATCGCTTCAGCATTGCCAAGGTAGTAGTGCTTGATGGGTTTCAGGTCGTCGTCCAGTTCGTAGACAAGCGGCACGCCGGTTGGGATGTTCAGGCCGGGAATCTCCTCGTCGCTGATATTGTCCAGATACTTCACCAGGGCCCGAAGGCTGTTGCCGTGTGCCGCGATGATGACTCGCTTTCCGCTCTTGATGGTCGGAGCAATCTCTTCGTGCCAGTACGGCAGGAACCGGGCAACGGTGTCTTTCAGACACTCGGTGAGGGGTAACTCATCGGCTGAGAGATCGGCGTAGCGCGGGTCATGCCCCGGGTATCGCTCGTCGTCGGGCGTGAGTTCAGGCGGCGGCGTGTCATAGCTGCGTCTCCAGATGTGGACCTGTTCATCGCCGAACTTCTCGGCGGTCTCCGCCTTGTTCAGCCCCTGGAGCGCGCCGTAGTGCCGTTCGTTTAGCCGCCAGGATTTCACCTCCGGGATCCAGAGCAGATCCATGACGTCCAGACATATATGCAGCGTGCTAATCGCCCGGCGCTGTACACTGGTGAAGGCAATATCAAACACGTAGCCGTCGTTCTTCAGAAGTTCGCCCGAAGCGTTTGCCTCTTCGACGCCCTTCTCCGATAGCTCCACATCGGTCCAGCCGGTGAATCGGTTTTCCTTGTTCCAAACGCTCTCGCCATGGCGAAGTAGCACTACTTTGTACATCTCATCCTCCCTTGCGCGAGACTACCTATCCGGGGCGCTCGGTGTCAACGAGCGACTGCGGTTTTTCGTCACTCTGAATGTCATTGAGGATCTGATCCAGGGTGTTCCAGGCAAGCAACGCACACTTAATCCGGACCGGATAGTCGCGCAGCCCTTGCATTGCCTCCAGATCAGCGGCCGAGTCCGGAAAATCCGGTTCCTCGGCGCGGATGAGCATTCCCTTGAACCTGGAAAGAACTTTCCCGGCAAACTCAATCGAGTTCCCGACGAGGGCCTCGCACAGCATATTGGCGCTTGCAGTGCAAATTGAACACCCAATTCCGTCGTAGGTAACTTCCGAAATGATTCCGCCGTCGGTCTTGATGAACAGCTCAATGTCATCCCCGCATGAAGGATTGACTCCCTCCTGATGGTAGTCCGCGGGGTCCAGTCGACGGCGATTTTTCTTGCTGCGATAGTGGTCGAGGATGATCTCTTTGTACAGATCGTCTGCAATGTTCATGAGAATACTTCCAGCGTTTTGTTGAGGGCGTCTACAAGTCGATCTATCTCCTCAAAGGTGTTGTAAAGGTAAAAGCTTGCGCGCACGGTGCCAGGAACGCCCAGGAACTGCATCATCGGCTGCGCGCAGTGGAACCCGGTTCGGACCGCGACGCCCTCTCCGTCCAGAACGGCGCCGACATCGTGAGGGTGGAGGTCTCCTAGATTGAAGCTGAGAATTCCACCGGGCTCCGAAACTCCGCCGGCCACCCCCTGCTCGGTCACCGGCCCGTAAATTGCCACGCCGGGCACTTCACCGACGCGTCGGACCGCATGGGCCAACAACTCCTGCTCGTGGCCGGCTATCGCCTCCATGCCGATACCCTGCAGGTATCTGACGGCGGCGCCGAAACCGATCACGCCGGAGATGTTCGGCGTGCCCGATTCGAACTTGTCCGGCACGCCCTTGAACGTGGCGCTCTCTTTCCCGACACGCACGATCATGTCACCACCGTAGAGCAACGGATCCATGGCTTCGAGCAGATCACGCCTGCCGTAGAGCGCGCCGACGCCCGTTGGCCCGCACATCTTGTGTGCACTGAAGGTCAGGAAATCACACCCCAGCGACTGGACATCAACCGGATGGTGGCTGACCAATTGCGCTCCGTCCACGACGAACACGGCGCCGGCCCGACGCGCAATCGCGGCGATATCCCGTAGCGGCGGCATGTAGCCTGTGACATTGGACATGCCGGTGACCGCCATGACACGCGTTCGTTCCGTGACGACGGATTCCACCGCGTCCGGACTCACTCTCCCCACGGGGTCAAGAGGAACAAACAGGAGCTTTGCCCCGGTCGCTGCCGCAACCTGTTGCCACGGGACAAGATTGGCGTGGTGTTCAAGTTCGGTGGTAATGATCTCGTCACCCGTCTTGAGGAACTTCCGCCCCCACCCGAACGCGATAATGTTGCTGCTCTCCGTCGCGTTCTTGGTGAAGATAACTTCGCCTTCGTCACCGGCGTTGATGAATTGCCTGACGGAGTCACGGGCCTCGTCAAATCTGACTGTAGCCTCTTCGCTCAGCTGATAGACCCCGCGGTGGATATTGGCGCTGATTCGTGTGAGGTAGTGCAGTTCAGCATCAACGACAACCTGAGGTTTGAGAGAGGTTGCGCCGCTGTCCAGGTAAGCGAGGGGCTTTCCGCGCATGGTCGTACCGAGGATGGGAAACTCCGTTCGAATCCGGTCAATGGGGTATGTTCGACTCACGGTTCGCCGACTCACACGGCAGCTCCTTCCCGGTGGTCAACCGCTTTCCCGCGCAGGAGCCGGCCAACACTGATTCCGGACAGGAGATCAGTGATCTGCGTGTCAAGGTCGGCCACCGCTCCGGCAACCGTGCAGTAGGATCGTCGCTCGCACGCAGGTTCGTCGCTGCACGGAGTGAAGTGCTGCGGCCCGTCTATCGCCTCCGACAGCTCCAGGAAACTCAGCTCGTCCAGCGATCGCCCAAGCCGATATCCACCGTGTGCACCCTGCTCGGAAACGACGATACCGGCCGTGGCGAGCCGCTGCAAAACCTTTGCAGCAATCCCTGCCGGCAGTTTCAATTGCTCGCTCAGATCCCTGGCCCGCACAAGCTCTCCGTCCAGTGAGGCGAGATAGTCAACTGCGATAAGCCCGTACTCGACGGACCGGGTGATTCTCAACATTCAAATAGGACCAAATCTGTCCTATTTGAATGTACCCAGACGCGATCTCCTCGTCAATCCATGCTATACTCGCCCCCGCGGAACAAAGGAGTAGGTATGAGTGGAATAGGAGATCTCTATCAGCAAGCCGACTGGAAGTCCGAAAAGCACGCGCCCGTCATTGACTGTCCCGACAGTGTTACCGCGGACACGCCCGTGATTGTCACCGCATCT
>DAOWMR010000267.1 GCA_030642995.1 Spirochaetales bacterium | reverse complement strand
TGAGAGATCAGCAGGCGGCAACTATTCTGTCCGAAAAGACCTTCGAGTCCGACGATCTCTCCACCGATCCTAACGACCCGGATATTCCCGTGGGCATCCCGCCGACCGACGGCCGTATACACATGGCCATTGTCATCATGGCATATGGAATCGACTTCACCGGTGGAACCTTTGAGGCCATCTACTCCGAACCGCTGATCGTAGAGCAACCCCTCGAAATAATCCTTCAGTAGACGGCAGGAACATACAATGATAGATAGATTTGCCATAACCGCCATTGCCTACCTTATTGCAGGCATGGTGCCACCGCTCTTCGCCTGCTACATCCTTCGCTCGAAGTTCATCGGCGGCGTCTGGGCCGCGATAGTTGTGGGTCTCATCGCGTCCTTTGTCGGTGGTCTGATCGACACATTTTTTCTGACGGAAATCTCCGATCTGATTCCCATCGGCAGAGTAGTCGATGCCGGCCCTCCGCTCATTCTCGCAACAGCTGCCACCATCCTCTTTGCACTCGTCAGCAGGTCAAACGGTGGCTAATCGCCAAAGTGAGCAATGCGCCCCGTGAGACAGCCTCGTCTCATTACTTCCGATAATACATATTCTGTCTACTACATTCTCCATCTGATTCCGCCTTGTTGCCTCCGCCGGTCATAATGGTTAGTCTCCCGACATGAGTGTGGCTGATCAGTTTCTCAAGTTGTATGATATTGTATGCACATTGCGTGCGCCTGATGGTTGTCCGTGGGATCAGAAGCAAACCGCCCGGTCTCTTTCCAGTCACTTGCTTGAGGAGGTCTACGAGACAATTGAGGCCGTTGAAGCCCGGTCGTCACAGGATGTTCAGGAGGAGCTTGGTGATGTGTATCTCCTTGTGACGATGCTTGGCGTCATTTATGAGGAGGAAGATGCTTTCACGGTCGCTGATGCACTGACGGTCATTTGCGAAAAGCTGATTCGACGCCATCCGCACGTGTTTGGCAACTCCACCGTCACCACAGCGGATGAAGTTGTGGACCAATGGAATGAGATAAAGGTTGAAATGGAAGGGAGACGCCCGAAAGATCTGCTGCTGGACTCTGTGTCAAATGCCCTCCCCTCTCTCGAGCGAGCAGAGAAATTGCAGAAGAAAGCAGCAAAGGTCGGATTTGATTGGCCTAGTCTTGCCGGGGTTATTGCGAAGCTTCGCGAAGAAATTGGGGAGGTTGAGTCGGAAATCTCGAGACCTCATCCGAATTCCGACGCTGTTGAAGAGGAGATCGGCGATCTCTTGTTCAGCGCAGTCAATGTGGCCCGCTTCGTGGGACTGGACCCGTCAATCGTGCTGCATCGGGCCAATCAGAAGTTTTCGAGGCGTTTTGGAGCTATTGAAACTGAATTGAAGGCACGCGGGGTCTCTCTGGAGAATGCAACGCTCGATCAAATGGAAGAGATCTGGGATACGCTCCGGTGAATCCCGCAGGCCGGCACAATTCAGTACCTGTATCTGTGGTGGTAGATGCTCATCAACAGGCCAATTGATATCAGAGCCGTCCACAAGGATGAGCCGCCGTATGACAGAAGGAAGAGCGGAATGCCGGTAATGGGCATGATGCCGATCGCCATTCCAACGTTGACCGCCAAATGGAAAAAAATCATTGTGACGAGTCCTACGCCGACATACACGGCAAAGTTGTCTTTCGCCTTCCCACAGATGATCAGCCCGCGCACCAGGAGTACCGTGTAAGCGGCAAAAATCCCGAGCGCACCGATGAAGCCCCACTCTTCGGCAAGAATGGAGAATATGAAATCCGTGCTCTGCTGCGGGAGATACTGCAGATGACTCTGTGTCCCCGCCAGCCAACCCTTCCCCGCAATGCCCCCGGATCCAACAGCCGTGACGCTCTGTATGATGTTCCAGCCCGCCCCACGCGGATCAATATTCGGGTCCAGAAAAATGATCAGCCTCATGAGCTGGTAATCTTTGAGAACCTGTCGCACCCCCACCGACCCGAGAAGCGCGGCCGACACGATAGATGCCCCGTAGGTCACCCATCCGAAGTAGCGACGCTTCAGCACAAAGACACCGAGAAGCCCGATGATGCCGACGGCCATGAAAGCTCCCAAGACGAGGGCAAACAGCCCGGACTCCGTAAAGACCCGAACAAGTGCCACCTGTTCACCGCGAACAAACTGCTCCCAGGCCGGAAGTACTGAGAACATCGCCAAAAGCACACCGGTCCCAAGGATAAAGAATAGGTAGCTCGGGCGTGTGCCCGCGACAAACGCCATAACCATGAACACCGGAATGAATACCAGCGCTGTGCCGAGATCAGGCTGGAGAAGCACCAACCCCATGGGCAGACCGGCTATTGCGAGTGCCACTGCAAAGGTTGCGGGTTTTCGAATTGCTGCCCGACGCTGATCGAGATAGCTTGCCAGCAAGAGAATCATCGCAACTTTTGCAAACTCCGACGGCTGAACTCCGAACTCACCGATACCTATCCAGGACCGAGCACCGTTCACCACCCGGCCGAACAGTAGCGTCCCCAAAAGTATCAGAACCGTTGCACCGTATATGTATGGAGTCCAATCGCGAATGCGCGCGTAATCGAGAATTGACACACCAACGAGAATCAGCATCCCGACGGACGCCCACACGAGCTGTCGTATCCACTCCTGCGAGAACGAGTATCCGGTGCTTGTGACCCCGCTCGAATAGATAAAAAGAATACCGATCGTCACGAGCACCACCGTCGAAACGATCAGGAAAATATCCACTCCCAGGACAGACCGTTCTCTCATCTCGTTGTCCTTTCCACCACGTCGGGGATCCCTCGTCCGTACCACAACCACGGATCCCTGAGCGTTCTCAAATCAGCAATGGTCTCCTGGTAGTTGAGATCGTTGTAGATCCCGTGAATGATGATATTCGTTGCGTACGGTCCCCACCAGTCCCATTCATTCTTTGCATCGATCCAGACCACCGTCACCACGTAGTCCTCAGGATTATCACTCCCATACGGGGCAAACCCAATGAACCAAGAATGCTTCTGTTCCTCGAAGCCGGTCTGCGAAGTTCCGGTCTTGCCGCCCAATGGGGCATTAGTAGTCATCACAATCTGCGGAGTCCCCTTCACTATGACCCCGTTCATCGCATCCTGAACCATCGTGAATGTCTCGGGAGCTATTGAAGAAGTGCGCAGCACTTCGGGCTCAATAGCCTGGACAACCTGACGAGTCACGGGATCACGAATTTCCGCCACAACATGCGGCTGGTAAACGACGCCTTTGTTCACAATCATGGCTACGAGATTCGCCATCTGGATCGGTGTGACCTGAAGGAATCCCTGCCCGATCGACAAATTGACAGTGTCGCCGCCAACCCACGGTGTGTTCCACGTACGTTCTTTCCATTCGGGCGTCGGCACGAGACCTGATTTCTCGCTTGGAAGATCAATGCCGGTTCGCGCCCCGAGACCGAATCGTGTGCAGTACTCAATGATCGTCTCGCGGCCCAGGTAATCGGTCCCCATTGTGTAGAAGAAGACGTTACAGCTCTCTGCAAGTGCATCAAATAGCGCGACATCTCCATGGCCGAATTGCTTGTGACAATTGAATACGCGGTTCCCGTACTGCCGGTATCCCGGACAGTACACCGTCTCATTGAGTGGAAAGGCATTCTCCTCGATCACTGCCGTCGTCATCAGGACCTTGAACGTGCTTGCCGGGCTTTCCTGTGCCTGTATCGCTCGGTTTATGAAACTGCCGCGTGGATCAAGAGAAACATCGGTGAAGTAGTCCGACCCACCTTCGTCGTAGAAGAAATTCGCGTCATAGGTCGGATAGCTGACCATTGCCAGCACCTCTCCTGTCGCCGGCTTGAGGACGACAACGGCGCCAATTCGCTCCCCGAGCGCATCCTGCACGAGGGTCTGAATTTTCCGATCGAGAGTGAGCACAACGTCAAGTCCTTGCTCCGGCGGAATATTTGCCTGTCTGCTGTCCCCGACCCGACGGCCCTGGACATCCACGGTTCTGAACTGTCGTCCGTCGGCCCCGCGCAGAATCTCGTCATACTGAAACTCCACGCCCGCCTTGCCCACACTCGACTGCTGCGTGTAACCGCGATTGTACAGGATCTGCAGTTCCTCCGGCGTTATGTCCCCAACATAGCCAAGCACGTGTGAGAAGGTATCTCCATCCGGGTAGTACCGAACAGGCTTTATCCGCCAACTCACTCCCGGAAAGGAGCCCTTGTGCTCGGCTATGTAGGTGATCGTCCTGAACGACAGGCCACTGGCAATCTCAATCGGTTGATAGACCGTGTATCGCCGCTCGGGAATTTTGTCGTAGATTTCCAGGATTGGGATGCCAAGGTAATCGGACAAACGGTAGAACACGTCGTCAATCGAATCACGCGGGATCTCGGCGGAATTGATGTCTATTGCGAACGACTCCCGGCTTGCTGCAATGGGCGTTCCGGCATTCCGATCGTAGATATCCCCCCGTGGCGCCGTGATCACCAGGCTTCGCCGGGTAACCTGCTCGGCACGCAGCTCGTAGATATACCCGCGCACCACCTGGAGTGAGAAGAGGTAGGCCACGTACCCGAAAGAGACAACCAAGATGACCGCGCCGACCAGATAGAGTCGCCATCTCGGCACGGTATGAGTAGCGCCTCCAGATGCTCCGCCGGTCCCCGACCCCGCGCCGTATCCTCGGGCGCCGTATCCTCGGGCGCCGTATCCTCGG
>DAOWMR010000113.1 GCA_030642995.1 Spirochaetales bacterium | reverse complement strand
ATGACGACAAGATCTGTTCGATGGGGAACCCTCCTGCTCCTACTCTCCGCACTCGCTGTGGCTGTCATTGGAACAGTGGTGGCCGGCGTCGGCCCGGTTCCACCGGCAATCCCGATGCGGATCGTGCTCCCGGCACTCGCGTTCGTTCTCAGCGTTCTGGTCCTCTTTGCCGGCCACGTCTCCTACCCCCGGGTGCACAATCTCCGGGTTTACCTGGCCGGGTACTCCGTAGGCATCCAGGGGATTGTTTACGCGCTTGTCCGGGGATTTGATTCCTTCTTCATTGACAGCATTCCGATTGCCCCGGAGGGGTTTGCCGAGCTCATGCTGGTGTTCGGGATCCTTGGTCCTTACGCTTACTCGTTGCTCCCGGCCTTTCCAACCTATCGAACGACCCGAGCAACGACGTGGATCCTGGTTGGGCTGCAGGTAGCCACCCTTATCGTGGCCCGATTCATGCCGGCATCGTTCGGTTGGCTCTCCGTGCTGGTGGCCGGTGAGTTGATCTCCATCCCGGTTGTCGTGGTAGCGACACTGACGGTTGCGATCATCGTCATTAACGCTCTGCTTCCAGCGCAGAGTTTCTTCCTTCGCGGCACCTTTTCCGGCCTGGCTCTCCTCGCCGGCGGCGCGTGGATCCTCCCTTCCTTTCTTGGCGAGTTGAGCTATCCGGTCTCCGGCGATCTGATTCACATTGTCTATGCGGGCACCGCGCCGCTGTTTCTCTCCATCAGCATCCTCTTCCATATTCTTGCGAGAATGGATCACCGCGTAGCGTACGATCCACTCCTGCAGGTTTACAATCGAGAGTACGCCAATCAAATCCTTGCCGAGCAGAGCAGTATTCCGACGAAGCCGCCGCTTGCGGTCATGATGATAGACATCGACCACTTCAAGCAGGTGAACGACACCCACGGACATCAGGCGGGGGATCGGGTTCTCTTCTCCATCGCACAAACAATCCAAAAGATCGTTGTGCCCGAGGGTATCGTCTGTCGTTACGGGGGAGAGGAGCTGATCGTGTTCTTCGCAGGACGTACCGGCCGGGACATTGTTCCTCTTGCCAAGCGGCTCTGTGCGAGCATCGAGGCGACTGAGACAACCTGGAAGCGAAAGAAGATCGGTGTCACGGTATCCATCGGGCTGTCCGATCGCAAAATAGCCAGGCAACCGCTCAGTCACGTGGTGCAGGCCGCCGACAAGGCGCTCTACATTGCCAAGGAGAACGGACGGAATCAGGTACGGTTCGTGCGCCTCAAAGACCCGCGCCAGGCTACAAGATAGCGGTCAAGACACCCGCGACCGCGGCCCCGGCCGTTGTGCTCACAAGATTCACAACATCATTGGTCACTGCAGGAATGCCACGCATGAGCACGTTGTCCGTCGAGCCGCTTCTGCGTCTCTCGGTCAACGCCCCATCCTCGGTCCGATAGAGCGCCTGGACAGTCGCGCCGAGCAGGCTGTCTATCAACGAACCGACCGCACCGGCGGCGGTGATGATCAGCAGCAGGAGGGCGGTGTGGGACAACCCGGCCCCAGGAGCGCCCTGAACCCAGACCCACAGGGCGAACCACACTGCAATGAGGGCGCTTCCGGCGACCGAAGCCAGGGTGCCCGCTCGGGTCACGCCGCCGGATGTGCCGGGGGTCAGCTCCCGACGGGTTACGATAGATCGCGGGGGCACGCGGCTGAGCACGCCAAGCTCGCCGGCCCAGGTGTCGGCATTGGCCGCCGCAAACCCGCCGGCAGCCGCCACGGCGAATGCCGGCTCGCCGGTTGCCGCAAAGAGAATGGAACCGACCAGTCCGGCACCGCCGTTCGCGAGCACCTGAATCGCGTCCCGCTCACCGCCCTTCTCATGCATGGATGCGAGCTGCGCCTTTACCGTCCTGCCGACGCGGCTGATGACCGAAGCGGAGACGAAGAAGAGCATGAGCATGCCCCAGATGAAGAAACCGCCCGCATAGAGAATTGCCGACCCGACGAGGAGCCCGGCCACCGATCCGCTCCGGGAGACCGAGTGTCGCCACAGGGCGGCCAACGCCACTGCTGCGTTGAGTCCGATCGCGAGGAACAGGAAGCCGAAACGAACGGTCATATGAAGACAGCGAAGAAGAAGAGCGAGGTCAGCGCCGGCACCGTGAGGTTATCGATCCCGAACGGAGTCAGGAGTTCGATGGCCGTTGCCACTGCGCCGGTTGCGAGGGCGGCTGCGATCAACCAGCCTACATTCGCGGGTTGCGAACCAAACAGGAGCACAAACGCCACCACGACTGCGGCTGATGCAACAAACATGATCGCCGTGCCAAGGTAGCTCTTGGTATTGCCGAATATCCGGAATGTTCGTTGGGCAAAGTGCTCGCCGACGAGAGAGGCAAGCCCGTCCCCGTAGCCCATGACGAGGATCCCAAGGCCGGCGATCCACAACGGGAGCGGCCCGACCCAACCGAGCAGGACGAGGATCAATAGCGAAATGGGGAAGTAAACGGTTCCCAGATTCCTGGTGCGCACCTCGTGTTCCATGGCCGGAAGAAGCCGGAAGAGGTAGGAGACCAGATTGATGAGGATGAACGCGATTGGGGCAATGATCGCGAACTGCCATCGGTCAAAGAAGTACATGGCGAGAAACCACCAGTGCGACACTCCAATGTGGACCAACTTCCGACTGACCGTGGCAGTAACAAGCCCAGCCTGCAGCAGTGTCTGAGCAATGCCGAGCACAGCGAACACAAAACCAAACGAAACAATGATGCCCCACCAATTCATACTCATGAACCAGAAGCATTATGCTTGCGTGATCATCTGTCAACCTTGAACAATCGTGTCCGTTTCCGTAGTCTAGACACTATGCCAAATAGCGACGGTCAGAAGCGACTCGCGGTGCTCATAGACGCGGACAACACACAGGCTGCCATTATCGACAGCCTCCTGGAAGAAATCGCAAACTTCGGGATTGCAACGGTCAAACGGATCTACGGCGATTGGACCGGGCCTCAGCTCAAGAAGTGGAAGGATGAACTCCTGGAGCATGCAATCCAGCCCATACAGCAGTTTGCCTACACGAAGGGCAAAAACGCGACCGACAGCGCCATGATCATAGATGCCATGGACCTGCTCTACTCCGCGGCCATGGACGGCTTCTGTATTGTGTCCAGTGACAGCGACTTCACTCGTCTTTCGGCACGCCTCCGGGAGGCTGGTCTTACCGTCTACGGTTTCGGCGAACAGAAGACCCCCAAGGCGTTCGTGGGAGCATGTGACCGGTTCATCTACACCGAGAACCTCCGGAAAGGCGAAAGGGACCAGAAGGATGACATCCCCCAGAAGCGTCCCACCGCCGGCGAGTTGAAGAGCAACACACGGCTCGTCAATCTGCTGCGAAACGCAACAGAGGATTCCGCCGACGAGACCGGCTGGGCAAACCTGGGGACGGTTGGACAGACTGTGGTGAACAAGGCGCCTGAGTTCGACCCTCGAAACCATGGGTACAAGAAATTCGGCGAGCTCGTACGGGCTATTGACCTGTTCACCATCGATGAGCGTTCCAGCGTGAACTCGCCGGCGAAGCAGATCTACATTCGCGATAAGCGACGACGGTAGGGCCCGAACATGGGTGGCGAAGGGACGGCGACCACGCTGGTAGAAGGCTGGTTCCTCATCCTCGGCCTCGGTGATCGGCCGGCAACCGTGCTGGCCCGCGTCGCGATTGTCTTTGTCATCGTGGGCTTGAGTCTGCTCGCGAACTTCGTCGCAAAGAAGATCATCTCCACCGTAGTCCGACGGGTCGTCCGAAAGACGCGGACCCGTTGGGACGACATTATCTATGACCGTGGGGTCCTGAATCGACTCAGCCACGTTGCGCCGGCCCTCGTCGTCTACTTCATGAACCCGTTAGCCTTTCCCGAGATCGTGTGGCTGACCACCGCAATCCAGCGAGGCTCAATTGCATACATGATTGCCGTGGCGGTTTTCGTTGTGGACGCGGTGCTGGAGTCGATCAACGACATCTACGTGACCCACTCCAAGCACAGCAAACAGCGCCCCATCAAGGGGTATCTTCAGCTCCTGAAGATTCTCGTCTACATCGTGGGGCTCGTACTCGTCGTAACCACAATCCTGGACAAGTCGCCGGTGGGCATCCTGAGCGGGATCGGCGCCCTCAGCGCGGTGCTCCTCCTGGTCTTTCGTGACACCATCCTGGGCCTGGTTGCGGGCGTTCAGCTGAGCTCCAATGAGATGATCCGTATTGGCGACTGGATTGAAATGCCCAAATACGGCGCCGATGGGGACGTGATTGACGTGACGCTCCAGACGGTGAAAGTTCAGAACTGGGACAAGACCATCACGACAATCCCCATCTATTCGTTGGTTTCCGACAGCTTCAAGAACTGGCGGGGCATGAGCGAGTCCGGTGGAAGACGGATCAAACGTGCAATCAACATAGACCTGCGTACCGTGAAGTTCTGCACGCTGGAGATGATAAATCGATTCAAACGTTATGCGCTGATCAGTGACTACGTGACGCAGCGACAGGATGAGATTACCGCATACAACGCCGAGCGCGGTTTGGATGAAGCCGACCTTCTCTCCTCCCGTCGGATGACCAACCTCGGGACCTTCCGCGCCTATGTTGCGGCCTACCTGCGTTCCCACCCCATGATCAACAAGGAGATGACCTTCCTCATCCGCCACCTTCCGCCGGGTCCGACCGGCTTGCCCATTGAGATCTACGTCTTCAGCGCCGACAAGGTGTGGGCCAATTACGAAGGGATACAGGCAGATATCTTTGACCACCTTCTCGCGGTCATCCCGGAGTTTGAGCTCCAGGTATTCCAGCAGCCGAGCGGTTCGGATGTTGAACGGTTGGCGGAGAAGTCCGGCCAATGAAGCTCCGTCCGCTGGACTTTGTTGCAATCGTCGTTGCTGTACTGGCCGTCGTTGGGGTGAGCGTCTCTGCGTACGGGAATGGTGCGGACCCGACCGGCGTGAGCATCCAGAGTGATGACGGCGAGTTCCTCTACCCGCTGAACAAACCACGGATAATTGAAGTGGAGGGCCCTATCGGACAAACCATTGTGGAGATTGATGGGAACCGCGTGCGGGTCACCGAGAGCCCGTGCCGGGACAAGATCTGTATCGCCGCCGGGTGGCTGGAGAACACCGACGACTGGGCCGCCTGTCTCCCCAACCGCGTGTTCGTGCGGGTGGAAGGCGGAGAACGGAGTGATGGCGTTGATGCTCAGACGTTCTAGCAGCCGCGCACCGGCCGTGGCCCGGCAACTGGTGATGATTGCGGGAAGCGCGCTCGCGGGCGCCGTTCTCGTGCTGACTTTACTGGTGGCCTGCACACCGACCGAGCCTGCCGAGGGTGCCTTGCTCAGTGCGGCCGGGGTGACCGTCTATGCAGACGGAACCTACCTTGTCTCGTACTCGCACACCGGGACGGATGGATGGCAACCGTTTCTGCAGCTCCGTATCCGAGCCGGGCTCATCACCGAAGTGTGCTACGGGGCGGTCGGAGCTGACGGCATGCTGGTCCGCGATGATGAGAACTACAATGAGCGATTCCGTCTGAAGACCGGCGCAGAGCTTCCCGCACTCCTTGACCAGCTCGCGGCGGGACTCGTTGCGCGACAGCAACTGCCGCTTGAGATCCCGGCGGTTGGGCTGGACGAACGCATTGCCTGGTCAAACTTCTTTGGGGTTCTCGCCGACGCGGCCCTCGGGCTGGCGCGGACCGGAGATGCAACCACCGCCGTGATCCCGGCCGCTGGACCCTATGTCGGGCATGACCAACCTGATGAGCTTGGCTGGGAAGGGCGGATGGTCATTATCTTCGAAGGGGCTGGAGTCGCGGCTGCATCGTTTGAGGAACGTCGAATCGGGGTGGATGGTACCGAGAGTGTGAAAGCCGGCGATCCAGTCTCCACCGAGGCATACGAGCGCGTGCTGGGTCTAACCCCGGCCGGGGTCGCCGCGGAGCTGACGCGGCAGTTTGTGCTGGACGGCGTATCGGAAACCGGCGAGAGGATAAACCTGGACGGTGTCACCGGGGCAACCGGGACCACGGATCGATTTCAAGTTCTGGCCGATCGCATACTCGCTACGCGAATATCGGTACCATTGCCGAACAAGTTCTGCGCTCAGTAGGGCTGCGAGAACCGGCGCAATTCGTAGTCTTCATTCGTCAACTTGAAGATTTCATCCACACCCGAGGTGATGTACACGCCGTTATCCTCGGTCACGATGATTGCCTCAACATCCGGCAGGGCTTCGGCGAACAGATATCCCTCTTCAAGGCCGAGGGCAAAGACGGCCGTGGAGAGAGCATCGGCCTCGATTGAGTCGGTGGCAATGACGGTGACACTCGCAAGTCCGTTCTGGACGGGAGATCCCGTGCGCGTGTCCAGGATGTGATGGTACCGAACGCCGTCCTGTTCGAAGAACCGTTCGTAAGTACCAGACGTCACGACCGACTGGTCTGCCACCGTGGCGATGCCGAGGAACTCCCCGCGGCTCGCGTCCGGCACTTGAATGCCTATTCGCCACAGTGATCCATCCGGCTTGTGACCCACCGTGAGGATGTTGCCGCCAAAATCCAGCAGGGCGGAATTGATGCCGGCTTCCCGCAGAATTCGGGCCGCTTCATCGGCCGCATACCCCTTGGCAATGCCGCCTACGTCCACGCCCATGCCGGGTTGCGGGAGCAGAATCGACAAGTCGGCCTGGTCCATTTGCACAGCACGATAGTCCACCAGCGTAAGCGCGGCGGACAACTGCTCGGGATCGGGAATGGCCGCGGCCTCGGTCCCAATCGCCCAGAGACGGACCAGGGGGTGGACAGTCACATCGAAAGCACCGCCCGACGATTCTGAGAAAACGAGCGCCTCTTTCACGACCGCGAACGTATCCGAGGAAACGGACACCGCTCCGGTTCCCGCCGCGGCATTGACCCGGAGAAGTTCGGTGTCGGAGTAGTCCTTCTCGCTCGTACTCATCTTGCGTTCAATTTCCCCCACCCGTGCAAAGACGCAGTCCAGCACGTCCGAGGAAACACGGCCGTAGGTGGTCACGGTGATCGTTGTTCCCAGAAGGAAGTCGGTGCGGGATTGCTTCGGCGGATTGCCACCGCAGCCGATGAAGAGAACGGAGATGGTTACGATCAGCGTCAGGACGCTCGCTGCGCTTCTCATGGGAGTGACGCGACCACTTCTTTACCGTCGATACCGGCCGCCTCAATGTGAATCAGATGCATGCAGGCAAACTCTCTGAAGAGATGACTGCTCAACCAGAGATCGGGGTTTGATGCGCGTTGGCTCGCCATCCGCATGGGCGAGTTCAACTCGCTCCCTTCGTCATTCCGGTCGATTTCCGGTTTGAGCAGATTCATGCTGGCCGTCACAATCCCGCGGCGATAGTTGTGGTGAAGGAATTCCACGGTTCCATCATCCGAGACCGAGATAACAAGTCCGGCATGTGTGAGCGGGTCGTTCCAGTCTCCGTCCTGATTTCGATCATAGGTGTTATCCCAGAAAATCACGTCTCCCGGTTCGGGCAGGTTTCTCGTGTGGAGCACCTTGTAGTCGGTCGCGATCCCGTAGAGCCGGGCGACCCCGTTCCCGCTGTACTTACCGAAGAGATCGACCAGATAGATACCGGCATGCGCATACACCGTCAGAATCGTTCCGCTGCAGTCATACGAGTAGGTGGTTTCCCCAACCACCGTGCTCTGGGTCTCAACGATTTCCCGGGCCGCCCGGACCAGGAGGATCTGTCGTTCGGAGAGGCCCTCCACCTCTGGGGCGACGGGCGTAGCGGGGTCGGTGTCGGGATCGTCCTCCGGGATGATGGTGTCCACCGTGGCTGTGTCCTCGTCCGGACCGGCCACGAGAATCGCGTCCAGCGACACCACGGTCTGACACGCGGCCAACACGAGAAGGGTTCCAAAGATCATGAGCACACGTCTCATCTTTGCGAATTATAACCCGTGCCGACGAGAAAAACCTCGAAGCTTTCCGAGCGACTCGCTTGAGGTTTCACGAGTCGACCCATTGAGAATTGCGAGCGGACCTGGGCAATTAGCGCTTGCTCGT
>DAOWMR010000039.1 GCA_030642995.1 Spirochaetales bacterium | reverse complement strand
GTCGGCGATCTCGTGGCCAGCTTTGTCTACAAGATCATCATGAACTCTTTCTATGGGGTGCTCGGATCCTCAGGTTGCCGATTTGCCGGAGCCCCGCTGGCCGGCGCCATCACGGGATTTGGTCAGTACATCCTCCACTGGACCAGAGACCAACTCACCCAGCGCGGCTACAAGGTCCTGTACGGCGACACCGACTCGCTCTTCCTTCTCGCCGCCCGCGATAGTGAACCCAACGCCACCGCACTGGAACTCTTTTCAACCGGAGATCACTTGTGCAGAGAGATCAACGGTGAACTCTCGGAGTTCGTGCGTACCCACTTCAACCTTGAATCACGCCTTCAGCTGGAGTTTGAAAAGGTCTACCATCGATTCTATCTGCCCCGGATTCGCCACACGGTGACTCAAGCCGACGGAGAGGAAGCCCGCGGGCGAGCAAAGGGTTACGCCGGCCGGCACCTGGCGCAGAGCGGTGAGCTTGGCGAGTTGGAAATCAAGGGCATGGAGGCAATCCGCAGCGACTGGACTCAGGCTGCCGGATCACTTCAGACCACCCTCCTCTCCCTCGTCTTTGCGGACGCGCCGCACACAGCGGTGGAGGAATGCATTCGGAAGACCCTCGGTCGGCTTCAGGCCGGTGAGCTGGATGGAAGCTTGGTCTACTCCCGACGGCTACGCAAACCGGTTGAGAGCTACACGAAGACGAGCCCCCCTCACGTTCAGGCCGCCCGACTCCTCCCGCGAGATCAGCAGGAAGGTACAATCGATTACGTCGTGACCGTGAACGGCCCGCAACCGATCTCGGCCCAAACGGATACAATCGACTATGCCCACTACATGGAGAAGCAACTGCGTCCCATTGCAGAACCGATCTGTGAAATCCTCCAGATTGATCCCGCCGGTCTGTTTGATCGGTCGGGCCAGCTATCGCTATTCTGAACAGGTAGTACGCGTGAAGGAGGGAAACATGGCCGACCCTGCGGACACGCTCATCGCCCTGAGCCGGCAGCTGAGCGATGCAGTCGATACGCTCGAGTTCTCGGCCGGGCCTCCGGGCAACGTCACCCACGTCTACAACCCTCTCGCCTATGCGCGAAAAGGTTGGGAGGCCTATCTCCGGCTCGCGGCGGCCGCGCCCCGGGCGGTTGTGCTTCTGGGCATGAATCCCGGCCCGTGGGGAATGGCACAGACCGGCGTGCCGTTCGGCGAGGTCGCCGCCGTGCAGGAATGGATGGGCATCCGCGTCAAGGACGGCGTCGAGATCGGCGCTCCCGACCACCCGCATCCCAAGCGTCCAATTCAGGGCTTTGATTGCCCGCGCAGCGAGGTGAGTGGCCGTCGCCTCTGGGGTCTGATGCAAGATCGATTTGGACCCGCCGAGCGGTTCTTCGAGCACCACTTTGTGGCCAACTACTGCCCGCTGGTGTTCATGTCCGAGACCGGCCGGAATGTTACCCCCGACAAGCTTCCAGCTTCAGAGCGCGAACGGCTCTTCGCGCTGTGTGACGAGTATCTCATTCGGACCATTGACGCGCTGGGCCCACGATACGTGATCGGAATCGGCAAGTTCGCGGAAAGACGGATCCGGACGGTGCTGGAACAGCAGGGCCGGTTGACGATCAATGCGGCTGGAGTACCCCGCGCGGCTGCATCTCCCGGCGGCGTGGACGCATCCGGCCGCGCCAAAACCGGCGCCGGCGAATCGGCCGTCACCGTCGGCGCAATTCTGCACCCCAGCCCCGCAAGCCCGGCGGCAAACAGAGATTGGGCGGGTACCGCGACGCGCCGGCTCGTGGAACTTGGCGCCTGGGGGTGAGAGGGGGGGGGTTCGAATCCCGCGCTGCTGATTTGCAAGTATTGAAAGTGTAGCAAGTTATCGTCTACGATTCTTGCGTGGCACAGTTGTGACAATACATGTCACGTAGAACCTGCACGGAACGATGGTATGACCGCCCCGGATCGGATTGAGAATGAAAGAAAACCAGAAGTGCTACTCGCAGGCATTGCTCCAAGTGCGCCGGCCGCGCTGTCGCGATCAGCGGCCAGCGCGGGATTCAGGGTTGTGTGACTCCCGGCCTGCAAGTCTTCGTGTTTGGGCCGAACGCAGACCGCGAGTGGGTTCAGCGAGTTGCAAGAGAGGCGTCCGCTTGATCGGTCCTGAGGGATTCGCGGAATTGGTATCGTCGAACGACGGCTGTCCTATCGGCAGTCATTAATCAGGATTCCGGAGGATTGCCTATGACTGAGGACATCACGATCTCGGAAGAACTCTCGACCGCCATCGCGTCATCGTGGGAAAACGGGAACTACACAAGTGCGATCAGCCAGGCAGTGATCTATCTCAGCGACCTGATCCGCGACCGTGCTGACTGTGATGGGGACGGGATGGCCCTCGTGAAACGTGCCTTCGGTGGGGATAGTCCAAAGATTCGGATCAACAGATACGAATCGGAGACTGATCGAAGCGAGCATGAAGGCTTCATGGCTTTGGTTCGGGGATTGTACCTGGCAATAAGGAATCCACGTGTCCACGATCCGTCCGTTGACGACAAGCAGACAGCAATCCAGATGCTGGGATTCATCGACTGGATATGTGGTCGTGTGCGATCGTCGGAAGGAAAACTTTCGCAGGAGGAGTTCATCCGCGAGGTGAGTGATGGCGATTTCGTCGACACCGAGAAGTACGCGGAAGCGATCTGGACCCGCGTTCCACAGCGAGCACGGTTTGACTATCTGCTGGCGTTGTACGCGCGTCGGTTGCAGTTTTATGTCACGACTCGCCCGCTCGTGCGGATGTTCGAGAGCTGGTATGAGACCGCAAGTTCTTCTCAGACCAGCAGCCTCTTGGAGGCGATATCCCGGGACTTGCGCGCGGTTGACAGCGATGTTGAAAGAAAGACAATACTTCAGCTGATCAAGCCTGAGATGTGGCCGAACATCGAGACAACAGCCAGGCTTCGCACTGAACACCGCATACTGAAATCGATAGGGGAAGTAAGGCAAGCTGAGCACGGCAAGACCAGCGGCGGCTCGCTGGCTGCCTCCAGCACCCACATCTATCCAGTCTTCTCGAGTAGTAGTGAGCTTATCGAAGCGGTCGGCGGGAAGATCATGTCCGACGTTGAGGCCCAGGTCAATTTCGCGCTCAACTTCTTGCTCGATGAAGTCTGGCCGTTGTTCACAGCTCAGGACGCGGAGCTCCTGAGGACTGCTGCCGATACGGACGATTTTCTTAGCTACAAGGACTTTCCGGCCCACGTCCTTGTAAGGATTCGGGAAGGAAGTCAGATGTTTGTGAAGCTGGTAAGGCGGACCAAAAGAGCAATGCCAGAGTACATGTGGGCGTTGTTTTCTGAGGCAGTAGAGAATTTTGTGGCAGATCCAGAAGCAGATTTGCCTCCGCAAAAAGACTTGGGGCCTTCAATGCATTGATCTGTTCAAGATCGCGCAGCGGGATAAACGCGGATCCGCCTCAAAAAAACTGACGGATAGTCGCGGTCACTGATTGTAGGAGGAATGTGTATGGATGACACAAGGATTACGTATTTCGAGAGCGCAGAGGGGGAGTCGTTCGGCACCTTGGACTGCCTACTTCCAATCACTCTGTACAAAGGAATGAGGATGACAATCCACCGGGATGGCATCGAAGAGTTCAGGGTGCATGACTGGTGGTTTCACCACGGGCACACGGATGAACAAGCCGGCCCGCACGTAATCCTCGAGAGATAGCGACCGCCAGATGTCTTGGCGAATGGCCCAAGGATCCTTGCTGTCGGATGCTACACTGCAGAAATCGGAATTAATTGCTGGTTTTGGAAACTCGCCGTATACTAACAGATGGCTTTCTGAGTTTTGTGGGAAAAGATGATTGACGGTATAGCCATACGGCTATACCATTGGGGTAGTGGGTGAAGATAGGGTACTACGACCGGTATCCGGGAGACGATCCGAACGAAGCATCGCTCTACAAGTGGATTGAGAAGCTCAAGAAAAAGAAGTATCGGTGGCTGTACAGCCTGGTGATGGAAACATTGAAGGATGTCGAGGAGAACTGCACCGATTTGTCGGAACATGAGAAGCTGGAAAGAGTCGAGCGGCTGTCCCACAGGAAGGAGCCAATCTATGAGTTTCGGATCCCGAAAACAGACCGACGCGGAGTAGCTCGTCTGTACTTCGGTTACGTGCCCGGAAAGCCAGAACAGATAGAGATTCTCACAGCGGAAATCAAGAGAAACAATGGGCAGGCTAGTGAAAGCAGACTTGTTGAGGCCGAAAGGCGGTATCGTACGATGTTCAAAAGGAAGAAACCCTGATGAGTATGCCACACGACAGTAGTCACAATTCATTTTCGGAGTTCATGGGCCAATCTCTTTCGGAGCAGGAGAAACTGGAAGTTGACTACTGGGGTCCTCTGAGCGCGCTGGTCGTCGAGTTTTTGCACGCCCGGGCTGAACGTGATATGACCCAGACCGAAATTGCTCGGCTCATGGGTACGCGGCAGTCGGTCATCTCTCGCTTCGAGAATATGGGCCGTAAACCCAACTATGACTTCTTGGCCAGGTTGGCCAAGGCGCTGGGCGGGCGACTTGGAATGACGCTGGAGGCAGATTTTGCCGTCAAGGTCCCGCGCAACAAGCGTGCAAGAGTGAATGAGATTGCAGAAGAAACTGGACTATCGACTGAACACATACTCAAAACAGCGTTGGTGGTCGGACTAGATCGTATTATTCGGGAGCGCCGGGACGACGGGCAATGGGCGCGTTCGGATGGTGCCGTCGCACGATCAGGATGGATGGTAGATGGTTCGGATACCCAAAGGCGGTACCAGGACATCACGATAGTGCAGGGAGAGGGATATCTTTTCCCTGTGACTCCAGATAGAACCACTACCTACGCCGCGTATGACGTTCTCCCGATGACCACAGGGCCAATCGAGCCCTGCGATATCAGAGGATCGGCACCGGTCGTTGCTACTGCAGAATAGGGGATGGAGCATGGACGCAAAACTGAAAGACTATTTGATTGGCGAGTTCGAAATCGCTGTCGACGGAATGAGAAATCCGAGTCACAGCACTTATGAGAGAATGTATTTCATGAGTGCTTCATTCGGTGCACTCGCTCGTGTACTGAACATTGAGTACGACAGACGCTTGGTGTTCGCGCACGTTGTGCTCCAGGGTGCTCATCAGGCCGTCATGCAGCTTGTCAACCAGACGGCTTCCGGGGCTGAGCGAGCAATTCAATTCCACCCGCCCGTCATCGATTCGTTGGCTGATCTTGTTGAGGAGGTGGGTCATCAGCTCGCGGGCGGGGAGTCAATTGCGGACACATTGGAAAAGATTGCCGAAGTAGCTTACGGAATGGGCGGGAACGGGCACTATCTGTACAGGAAGGGAATCATCCAGTTGGCTGGGCCGCGACCGGAAGAGAACAGTGCCATTTCCGGCGGCAACGAACCTCTCGAGGACGATTCAGCCCAATCACAAGGACCGTAGTACGTGTACCTATTGGGACATGCCCTGCGTGTGACTTGGGGAAGTGACATGGATTCTTGGTAGGGGTTGGCACTGTCAACAGTTATGACATCAGAATCCGCTCGGTCACCCGGCCGAGTACGTTATATCTGGCGTCGATGACCCCACATGATACAAGACCATACCCCATATACGGGTATTGCGACGGTTCGACTTCCGCGACGCGCCGGCTCGTGGAACTCGGCGCCTGGGGGTGAGAGGGGGGGACGCCCACCCCACCGGTCAATCAACCGCTTCGAAGCTCACCTGCACAACGACCGGTAGATGATCCGAAAATCCGTACCCGGTGCGCGGGTCGTACCGGGCAGGTCGGCCGTCATCGGTGACCAGAGCGTCGTCATCAACGACCCGCAACGATGTCCGTACCCCACGTCCCGACCCCGGCAGGACAAGCACTTGGTCAAGGCGTTCCCAGCGACCCGCGTGGTAGTAGCTGCCGTTCGCCGTGCTCGCGAGCCACGGCGAGTAGACCACAACCCCTTCGGGGCGAAGACCGGCAGCCTCGGGCGTTGACGTCACCAACAGAGAACGCTCGGCCCCGAATGAAACCCCGCCGGGGACAGCCGGCCCGGCTTCCACCCCGCCGTGCGGCATGAGCGCCGTGGGGTAGCTCCCGCCGTGCTGGCGAAACTCATCAACATCCTCGTTCAGGTCTCCCACGATGAGCGTCGGCTGCTCGCCGTCGGCCGCTGTGAGCAGCGTCCGAAGGAGGGCCGCGGACTGGATGCGCTGGGGCTCGGTCTCCCGTTCGCCGCCCGACTGAGACTTCCAGTGGCAGACGATCACGCGAATGATGCCCGCAGATCGCCCCACATCGATCTCAGCATCCACCATCTCTCTACTGCCCCACAGCTCCACCGGTGGCCGGTGAGTTGGGCCGGGACACACGGCAACGGCTACAGACCGGTGAATACGCAGTGACCGCAAGGGGAAGCGTGACAGGAGCGCAACTCGAATCGAGCTATTTGAGTTCGGCGCCATGGCAACCTGATATCGACCACGAAAGAAGTCGCGAAGAAGGTCCGAGATGACCCTCCGGCCCTCGATCTCCTGCAGGGCAATGATCTCCGGCTTCGGTGTCACCATCTCTTTGAGAACGCGGTCCAACCGGATGAGCCGCTTGTAGTATCGATCGGCCGTCCAGCCCCCGGCGGATTGATACTGGGTGTACTCCGTGCCGTCATCGGTGGCATCAAAGAGATTCTGGACGTTGTAGGTGACGATGGTGACTGGCGCTGCCGGTCCGGCGCAGCCGGCTACAGTCACGCATGTTGCGACGACCGCCACCGCGAGGGTTACTGCGGCCATCGCACGGATTACCGCGGCGTGTTGCTTGATTGCTGGTTGAATCAGTTTTCCTCCTGTCGTTCTTCTACAAACGACAGGAGTTTTCGCTTTTCTGCTTCAGGATCGGTGCCCTGGGGAGTGAAGTCAGCGCCGGTGATGACCTCATACGCACGTTGGTAGCGGCGGGAGACTTCCAGGAACACCTCTTCCGGGATTACGGGGGGATGACCGTCTCCGGAATAGCCCTGCTCCATGAGCCACTGCCTGAGATATTCCTTGTCGAGCTTCCGCTGCTTATCGCCCGCTTCAAAGAGTTCGTCGTAGCTGTCTGCGAACCAATACCGGGACGAGTCCGGTGTGTGGAGTTCGTCTACGAGGACAATTTCGTCGTCAAGCAGACCAAACTCGTACTTGGTGTCCACGAGGATCAGCCCCTGCTGCGCGGCAACTTCGGTTCCCCGTGCAAACAGCTGAAGGGCGAGCTCTTCAATCTGTTCCCATATTGATGAATCCACAATTCCGGAGTAGATGACCTCGTCCCGACTCACGGGCCGATCGTGGAGCCCGTCCCCTTCCTTGGTTGACGGTGTCAGTATTGGCTCATCCAATTGCTGGTTGAATTGAAGGTCATCCGGCAGCTCGATCCCTGACACCGGCCGCCCGGCAAGATAATCCCGCCAGGCGCTGCCGGTGAGAAAGCCACGAACAACTACCTCCACGGGGACGACGTGGCACTTCTTGACTAGCATGGCACGTGGACTCACCGTCGCGACGAAGTGATTCTGTATGATGTCCCGGGTCGATTTGAACCAGAAGGTACTGAGTCGATTCAACACCTCGCCCTTGTATGGAACCTGACCGAGGATCTGATCGAAGGCGGAGATGCGATCGCTGGTGGAAATCAGCAATTCGTTCTCAAGATCAAAGATGTCCCGAACCTTGCCCTGATAGAAATCGATCCCGGTCGGGAGTTCGGCGTTGGAAAATCCGGGAAAGCAACTATCCGGTGACGGCTCTACCACACTTACTCCTCCAATTCCTCGCGGTTGGTGATAATGCGCGACAACAAACCGTAGCTCTGCGCTTCTTCGGAGTTCATCCAGAAATCGCGATCGGTGTCCTTCACCACCTGTTTCAGCGATTTGCCGGTTTCTTCGGAGATGAGCGAGTTGATTCGGTCGTGCATGCGCTCCATTTCATTTGCATGAATCTCAATATCGGTTGCAACTCCCCTCATACCGGACAGTGGCTGGTGAATCAGGTAATGGCTGTTCGGAAGCCCGAGTCTTTGTTCCTTCGGTGCGGCGAGGAGAATCAGGGCGCCTGCGCTGGCAACCAGACCCATCCCGATCGTGAATACCGGTGGCTTCACGAAGCGCATCATGTCCAGGATGGCGAATCCGGCGTCCGCATCGCCGCCGGGAGAGTCAATGAACACCTTCACCGGTTCGTCGCCTATGTCCTCCAAAAGGAGGAGTTGGCGGATAACACGCTCGGCGAGCGGCTTGTCAATTTCGCCCGACAGGAGGATTGTCCGGGTCTTGAGCATCTTCTCCATGAAGCCGAAGTTCTCTTTGTCCTGCCCATTACCCTTTTCCTCGTCGTCCTGCAGTGTCCAGGTTGCAAGGCTATCTAATGCCATAATGTCTCCCTTGGTGGTCGTTTCTCTGAAGCTTCTTCGCTAATATACCAATATGACCGAACCGGTATCAAAGGGACCCAAGTCGGCTTTTGCTGCAATCGTCGGCCGCCCGTCGGCGGGCAAGTCGACTTTTCTCAACCAGGCGTGCGGACACAAGGTATCCATTATCTCGTCGGTACCCCAGACCACCCGAAATCGCATCCGCGGGATCGTAAACAGGACGGCCGGCCAACTCGTGTTCATCGACACACCCGGCTTTCACGAGTCGGACCGACGATTCAACCAGCACATGCGAGGCCTGATCCGGGAATCGATACGGGATGCGGAACTCATTCTCTACATGATTGACGCGTCTCGGCCAATCGGCGAGGAGGAACGAGCCCTCGCCGAAACGATATCCCGACACACCGAGCACATCCCGACGATTGTCGCGATCAACAAGATTGACGTTGCGGCCCATGCGGCGGTTGACACTGCGGCCACCTGGATCACCGAGAAGCTTCCCGACTGTCCGCAATTCCGGATCTCGGCATCGGTGGGCGACGGTGTGGAGGCGGTTGTCGCTGCTCTCCTCGAACGCGCTCCGGAAGGCGAGCCGGCCTACCCGGAAGACCACTACACCGACCAGCCGCCGGAGTTCCGGGTCTCGGAAATCATCCGGGAGAAGGCGATCAACCGCACCAGCCAGGAGGTCCCTCACTCAATTTACGTAGAGGTGGCGGACATGGAGGTTCGCGAGAGTGAGGGCAAAGGCGAAGACCTTCTGTGGATCCGCGCCTTCCTGCTGGTGGAACGGGAGAGCCAGAAGGGGATGCTGGTGGGAAAGGCCGGCGCGAAGATCAAAGCGATCCGCACGACGGCGCAGAAAGAGATCGCCGAGCTCTTTCCGTATCGGATTCACCTGGACCTTCGGGTCAAAGTAGATCCAAAATGGCGGCGCAAAGAATTTCTTCTGCAGAAACTGGTGAACTAGATCTCTTCTATGGTCCCGTCACCCTGCCCAACAATAATCGTCGGGTGCACCTGCGTGAAGAGACCGTTACCGAGCACACCGGGAATCCGGCTGAGCCGGGTCTCCATCTCCAACGGATTGATCGGTTCAGAAAATCGCACGTCCACGATGATATTGCCGTTGTCGGTGATGACGGCGCCCATTTTCCGCTCAGCCATCCGGACCTCCGGCCGGCCACCGAGACCCTCGATCGCACGCATAACAGAAACGCGAGCAAGCGGAAGAACCTCCACCGGAATGGGGAAGACGAGTCCGAGATTTTCGACCAGCTTTGAGTCGTCCACTACAACGATCATGGCTTCCGATGAGTATGCAGCAATCTTCTCGATGAGCAGCGCGCCGCCACCGCCTTTCGTGAGATTTCGATCTGGATCGATTTCGTCCGCGCCGTCAATGGTGAGGTCGAGGTGCCCGTTGATCTCCGGATCATTCATTGAGCGAAGCGGGATGCTAAGCTTCTGGCACTCCATCTCGCTCTGAGAACTGGTCGCCACCGCGATGACATCGTGGATCTCGCCGGACGCCAATCGGTCGCCAACGCCCCGGATTGCCCAGACAGCGGTTGAGCCCGTGCCCATACCCACTTTCATCCCGCTCTTCACACGTGCTGCCGCCGCTTCACCTGCAGCTCTCTTTCCCTCAAGAATGCTCACGGTTGATCTCCGTTCTGGTTAGTGTGCCGAAAGGATACCTGCAACGCGTTCCGGTCCAATTGTCAGCAAGAATCCGGCAAGCCGTGGACCGCGTTCCTTTCCAATCAGTGCCTGATACATGATGACAAAAAAGCGCTTCCGGTCAACGCCCACCTCGTCCGCAATCCGGTAGATGGCCTCGGCGATTGAGCGCTCGTCGTGATCTCCAGCCCGAGAGACAAACTCGTCCCGGAGAGCAACGATTGCGGCCCGCTCAGGTTCGTTCAGGATAGCGGGTTCTGATCCCGCATCCTTGAGCACGAACCGGAAATCTTCAGGTGCGAAGCTGGTAATCCAACGCCAGGCACATTCGGCACGGCGCCGAAGGCGGGGTAGCTGTTCCGCGTGCCGGCCCCGGTCGAAGTCGGGGAATCGATCCAGGGCAGCCTCCACGTCACCCGCCGTGATCATGAGGAAGTTGCAGAGCGTTCTGAACGGCATCTGAAGCGGCGCCGGACCGGCGGGCGTGATTGCATCCGCCACCGCGGGCACCTGGGACAGCTCGTATGTCCGCCGCTCCTTTGCAGCCCGCTTCTCACCGACCTCTTCGGTTCCGTAGTAGATCCGCTCGCAACGGTCGTAGTCCTCGTAGATCTTGATGACGTCAAGGTCAAAACTGATGGAGAACTCCGCATTGGGCCGGGTACCGGCAAACAGGTAGCGCACAACTTCCGGCTGGTAGACCTCCAGCACATCGGCGAGGCTGATCACGTCCCCGGACGACGAGGAGATCTTGCCGCCTCGGCCCTTAATGCTGATGAAGTCGTACTTGAAGCTGACCGGTGCGTCGATTCCGTAGACTTCCTTCGCAATGGTCCGTGCGGTGTCGAAGCTCCCGCCCGCGCTGTGATGCTCCTTGCCCGCCGGCTCAAAATCGACCCTCTCCACGCTCCATCGCATCGGCCAATCGATTCGCCACGGCAACTTCACGTTGTCCGCGGTCCGGAGATCGACTGTCTCCTGTTGACCGGTCTCGTCGCAGCGGTAGGTCAGCGCCCACTCACCGTCCCACTCAACCACGGTCGTCTTGTCCGTGTGGGAGAAGTGGGAGAAGACCGATACCGGCCACCAGGTATCGGGCAACGGTTCGGTGCGATGCTCGTTCAACAGGCGCCGGATGGTCTCACGATGCTCCAGCGCCGTGCGAATCCCTTGTGCGTACTCGCCTGCAGCGTACTTGGCCGCCTGGTAGAGATAGTTCGGCTCCACTCCCGCGTCGGGGAGGACCTTCTCGAGTACCGCCTCATTGTGCCGCGCGTAGCTCTCCGCATCACCATGAGGGTCCGGGACCTCGGTGATCGGCCACCCGAGATACTCGGTGAGCAAGTCCTGGTTTGGCATGTTCTTCGGAACCTTGCGAAACACATCAAAGTCGTCCCAAGAGTAGATGAACCTGGTTTCCTGTCCATGATCGCGCAACGCACGAACGACCAGATCAACCGAAACAATCTCGCGGAAATTGCCAATGTGAATCACACCACTCGGGGTAATGCCGGACGCACAAGTGAAGTGGGTCTTCTCGGAACCGAGCGGCCCGCGCTGGGCGATGATCCGTTCCGCGTTCTGATCCGCCCAATGAACCGGGGGGGTAGTGATGGTTTCTCGTCGACTGGTATCCATGGACTACGAGTATACAGAAATTTGGCGTCAGATCAGACCTGTAACGCTGTTTGTAACGGTTTGGTAGCGGTGGACCGACTCGCATGAACTGCGTGGCGGCCGAGCCTCTTGGCGAGCCAGTGGCGCGT
>DAOWMR010000079.1 GCA_030642995.1 Spirochaetales bacterium | reverse complement strand
GTCCTGGGCACTCTCCGAATGACCCGAAGGCACACCAGTCACGTGACCATCCGAACGAGTCTTCGCGGTCCGACGATACCGCCCGAAGTCCCTCAGCACCGCCTCACGGTCGGCACCGACGAGATCAGCGGCCAGGCGAAGGCTCTCCCCACGTCTGACTTCGCTGCGCATCAGCGAAATATATGGAAAAACCTCGCTCAATACAAACTCCTTGCCCTCCGGCGAAGACGCGGAAGTTGCATTCATGCTGGAGCGAACGAGGAATTCCAGTGCGGACAGCGGTGAAGATATCGCATCAACCACCGCCTGACTACCCCCGTGACGAAGCAGATCCGCCGGGTCGGTGCCCTCGTCCAAAGGAGCCACTTCGCACAGTACTCCATGGGTCTCGAGAATCCCCGCCGCACGGCTCGTCGCCCGGGCGCCGGCCTCATCGGCGTCAAATACGAGGAGGGCGCTGTTGCAGTATCGCTGCAGGAAAGCCCCGTGTTCACCGGTCAGCGCCGTTCCGAGTGCCGCAACCGCATTCTCGATGCCGGCTTGATGAAGCGCGAGGACATCCATGTAGCCCTCACAGAGCACCACCCTTCGACTCGTGCGGATTGGTTTCAGTGCCAGATCTATGCCGTAGAGACTCATTCGCTTGTGGAAGATCTCCGTCTCCGGGGAGTTGATGTACTTGGGACCGTCACCGGCCGTGATGCGGCCGCCAAATGCAACTACCTCACCCCTGTTGCTTCGAATTGGGAACATGATCCGGCCAGCGAACAGGGCTCGTTTTTCGTTCGCCTTCGTGAAGAGGCCGCACTCCGACAGAAATCCGGCCGAATATTCCTTTTTTTCAAGAAATCCACGCAGCCAGAACGGGTCATCGGGCGCATACCCAAGCCCGAAGCGCCGAATGGTATCGGAAGTAATCCCGCGATCAGAGAGCGTCTCCAGAGCAGACTTCCCCCGTTCACTGTCATCCAGGAAGTATGCAAAGCTGTTGGCAACACGCGAGTAGAGTTCCAATAGAGCCTTTCGACGTCGGGAAGAATCATCCTCCACCTCCGTTGTGAACTCTACCCCGGCCTTGTCCGCAAGATATTTCACGGCTTCTGGAAAATTAAGCCCCTCCATCTCCATCACAAAATTGAAGGCACTTCCGCCCTTGTGACATCCGAAGCAGTAGTAGGCTCCGACTTCCGGATTCACACTGAACGAGGGGGTTCTCTCATTGTGGAAGGGGCACAATCCCATGTATCTCGAGCCGGATGCTTTCAGAGTGACGTAGTTGCCAATCAGCTCGACAATATCAGTGCGTCGGGAGACTTCTTCAATGACACTGTCGGGAATCCTCATCCTCTTCCTGGTTCCTTCGGTTCTACGGGGATTTCAAATAGAGAAGCCGGGCCTCATTGTGCTCCGAGAGTGTTCGAGTGAACGCATGACTCTCAGACCCAGGACCGTTCCACACGAAAAATCGATAGTCTGTCGTCTCCGGAAAGAACGCAGCATCAAGCGCGGTTCGCCCGGGACTCGCGATCGGCCCCGGCGGAAGTCCGAACGCGTAGTAAGTGTTGTACGGATTGGCCCGCTCAAGATCGCGATAGAACAGCCGCTGCGGATGAGGCAAGCCTTCCTCCTCAGTCATCACGTACACCACGGTGGCGCAGCTCTCCAATCGCATGTTGATTTCCAGCCGGTTGTAGAATACGCTCGCAATGGAGGGAGCTTCCTCCGGAACCCGATACTCCCGCTCCACAATTGAAGCAAGTATTACACGATCGTAGAGTTGCTGTGCGGATAAAGCCATGTAGTCCGGATAGATCTCTGCGAGCACCGCCATGAACCGCTCAATCATGTGACGCACCACACCATCGGCCGGATAGTCTTCAGCGAAGAGATAGGTATCGGGAAACAGAAATCCTTCCGCCGTATTCCCCGGCAGATCATATTCCACCATCAGCCCGGGTTCCATTGCGGCCGCAACAAAGGCATCGGCCGACGTTATGCCGGCCGCATCAAGCAGGCCGGCAACCTTTGGGATCGTCAGGCCTTCGGGAATTGTCACTCGTTTAAGGACTTGATTACCGGAGAGGAGGTAGTCGTGCATGGCGCGCGCCGACATTCGCTCCGTAAGCACATAGTTCCCGCTCTGAACGCTTGTGGAGCTGCCCTCAACTCGAGCTATGCCTCGGAGCAGGATCGATGAACGGATGATCCCCAACTCTTCCAATCGTCCGGCAATGGATGCCAGCGTCTCGCCCCGCTCGATGCTGAATCTCACCGGCCCGCCGAGTGGGCGCGCCGGAGCCGAGTTCAGAACGTATACGCAGCCGACAGCCCCCGCCGCGGCGAGCATCAATACGAGAAGTGTGACGGCTATCGTCTTGCCGCCCCGCCGCTTTGGCTCGGCTACAGTAGTTGGTTCACTCATTGATGCTCATACAATATTACCGGATCAGAATGAACTCAACTCTCCGATTCTTCCACCGGTTGTCCAGATCATCATGCGCAACAAGCGGTTCCGTTCCCCCTCGCCCCAGGACCGATATCCGCCGCTCGCTAATTCCCAGTTCCACCATTGCGTCTTTCACGGCTTGTGCGCGCGACAATGAAAGAGGTTGCAGTTCTTCACGTTCCTCGCGCTCAGTACCCGACAAGTTCACCGCGTGTCCTTCAATGCGAATGCTGTAGCTCGCATACTTGTCGAATATCTCCGCCAGGCGCAGGAGTATCGCCCGGTTTTTCGCACCACGCTCGTCCTCCGGGTCAATGATCAGCTGTGGGCTGTTCGGAGCAAACGTTATGCTCGAAATCTGCACCTTCAGTCGATCTCCGTCCCGGATCACCAGGATATCAACTGGAATCACACCTTCGCGAATCACCGTATTGCCCAGTTCGTCGCTCACGGTAAGCCGGTACGGATAGTCTTCGGCTGAGATCACAAGCTCACCGTCGGAGGCCCTACCGTCCCAGAGCAGTCGTGCAGCCGGCATCCCCTGCCCCGAAAATTCGTTGAAGAATCGATTGTTCCGATCCAGGATCTCCAATCGCCACGCCCTGATCTCGCTCTCATCAACCACTGTCAGCGATATCTCGAGGTCATCGTCTACACCATCGTTGTCCGGAGAGAAGGGCAACGGCGCAAGATTCAGGGTCACTTCAGGCTCCGACACATCCACCCGAAACGCAGCGGTAGAGGCCATAGGCCTGTTTCCCTTCTCGTAGTCAATTGAATACTCCGCGGTAAACTCGCCCTCCCGCAATCGCCCGCGTCCATCCCGACCGTCCCAAACGATACTCCGGCTGTCCAGAACCTCGGTCCCGGAGAACTCCCTCACGACGAGACCGTCAATCGTCTTGACCGTAAGGCGCCAATCAGTCGCACCGTCAAGGAGATTGGCATACATATCCAACGAAAGGTCATCCCGAACACCGTCACCATTGGGGGAGAACGCTGATGTGCTCGATGTCACGAAGAGTCGGGGCCGGCGTGTGTCCACTGTTATGTCAGGAACGTCCGCCACGGTCGTGTTTCCGGCGCGATCTGTCGCGGTGATCTCATACACGTAGCCCCCGTCAACGACGATGTTGCCGGCAGAATCCCGGCCGTCCCACTCCGTCGAGTCCGCGCTCCCGGCCCAGAAGTACTCGCGAACGACCACGCCCGATCTATCGCGAATTGTTCCCGACCATGCTTCCTCCACCGAACTCGTCTGCACAATCCGAATACTCTCACGCTCTCCGTCACCGTCCGGACTGAACAAGATGTACGGAATGGTCACGGTCACGGAAGGCTCGGTAGTATCAACGGTGAACTCTCCCGTCCCGGCGAAAATCTCGATCCCGTTCACGAACCGGACGCTCAACTCCGCCCGGTATGAACCGTCGGGCACGCGTCGGCCGGTCGCGTCGGTCCCATCCCAGATAACCGAAGGCTGAATGACGTTGCGCCCCTCAAAGCTCCGCACAACCTCACCCACCGTGTTGAGAACCGTCACTCCGTAGGTCTCTACGTCGTCCTCCCGATCCACCCGAAGGAACAGTCGCTGGCGATCACGCACGTTGTCGGCATTCGGGCTGAATGCCTCAAATTCCGCGCGCAAACCTATCTCTGCATCGCTGGTGTCGATCACAATCTCTATGGGGCGAGAGACGACACGATTTCCGGCAAGGTCCGTTGACTCAAGCGTGTAGAAATAGGTCCCGTCGCCCGCAAGCCTTCCGTCATCCTGTCGCCCATTCCACGTCACCTGTTGATCGGCAACGGTAGGCCAAATGACCTGGCGCACCACCGCCCCGGACTCCGTGCTCACGATCCCGATCCACCGTTCCTCCCGGGAGGTTTCTTGAAAAAATGTCACGGTGTCAAGTTTTTCATCACCGTTCGGGGAGAACAGCGGTCTGTCCGACTGAACACCAACGCTTGGCGGAGTCATATCGACAATGAAATCGGGGCTCACAGCGGACGGAGCGTTTCCGTTCAGGTACCTCACCGAGAGAACCGCATGATAGGCTCCCTCCTCAATCAGCGTCTGATCGTCGGTGATTCCATCAAAGACAATTGGCGCCGGCGCAATCTGGGTATCTCCATACCTCTTTACCAGCTTCCCATCGCTGTTCATGACGACGAGATCCCAGTCTGAGATACCCGTAGTATTCGGCACCGACGGAGTCAGCGTGACATTGTCCATACTGGCGTCGCCGTTCGGAGAGAAATAGGAACTGCTGATTGCCACCGAAACCGGGGTGCTCTCCGTGTTCACGATGATATTCGCAACCTCACCCCTCACATGGTTACCCGCAGCGTCAACGCTGTTGATTCTGTACCGATACACGCCGTCAGGGAGCGCTTCGCCACTGTCCGACCGACCGTCCCATTCTATGTCGCCGGGCCCGGAATCTGTCCACTCGAACGAGCGAACCGCACTGCCCAGAGAGTTCACGATCTCCGCCTGCCACAGTTCTTCGGTTGTACCGGATTGCCCAATAGCGAAGGTGTCCTTGTTTCCATCGCCGTTCGGGCTGAAAATCCTGCCTCGATCCTCGGCGGCCAACAATGTTATCTCCGGCGCGGTTGAGTCCACAATCACTTCGTGAACTCTGCTCATCCCCACGTTACCGTTGTCATCCTCTGCAACCAACCTGAAGGTGTAGGCTCCGTCTGCCGCAACCTCGCCATCATCGGTTGAGCCGTCCCATCTGATGCTTTCCGGAACTTGTATTCCTGTCCGAACATCCAGCAGCCGATCCACGATGCTCTGAAATCCTGCGTTCTCCGGTCTCTCGTCCTTGTTGCGGATCGTCCGGACAATTGTGCCGTCGGTTCCGACCACCTCAAACTGCCACCTCATGATGAATCGTTCGTCGATGATAGAAATCGGAACAGCAAGGGCATCGAACATTCCGTCGTTATTCGGGGAGATGTGCCGTTTCTCCGGATAGGTCAACTGCACCTCCGGCCCGTCCGTGTCGATGATTCCGAGAGGGGCGTTCACTCCCCCTCCGATTGCCCAGACACCGTTGTACAGCGGCGCAGCAGCGACGGTAGTCTGCAGCTCGGTTTCGGTCCAGCCGCGATCTGCGGCAAATCCTTCCTCGCCAAGGCCCGTCCGGAAATTCGCCGTGATCCCGAAGCTCGGAATGAAACTACGCGTTGCGATCAGCGGATCGATAATCTGACGCAGGTCAACCTTCCATCCCGCATGCACGGAAACCGCATCAAACAACGTCACGCGCCCGCCTATTCCAGCCTTCAGGTTCTGAAAGCCCGGGGCACTGACGCTTCCACTCGCCTGAACCTGCAACCACCGGTTGGTGTACGCGGTGAACGAGATCCCCCCTGCCGGCGTGAACGGCGCCGGAAGTGCTCCAAAGGCGGTAAAGGGGTCGTACCACTTCCCGAAATTCTGGAGGGCAAGCCCCCAGGTGAAGTCTTCAAAGGGGCCGAGAGTCCCGGCGAGTCGCAACATACCGAGGTCCAACGCCGCGCCAATGTCGAAGGTATCTGCGTAACCGCCGCCTACCCGAACCCCGGCGCCGACCAGCCACCCCGGAAAGAGTTCCTTCGCCGCCGATGCGTGCGCCCAGGCACTTGTGCCGAACGGCAGGCCGACCAGTGCGGAGGAAACGAAGTGGAACGACCCGCTGAAAACAGCGGCACGGGTGGGAGACACGATGCCAAGATTCAGCGCGTGGCCCTGCCAACCGGTCCCCACAGCGCTGTCACCGAAACCGGTGAGCGCAAGATAGCTTGCGTCCAGCGTGGTTCGTTGAGTCAAGCCGCTTATCGACGGATTCAGGACGTCCGCCTGGGGCCCTGTACCGAAAGCAACCGGAGAACCTTCCCCCAACAGCACCGGGGAAAACAGATCGGTGAAGTCCTCAGCTCCATCCACGGGTGCATACTGGGCCGCCGCGGCCGCCTGAATGCACACGATCAGACACAACACTACCGAAAGCCGATTCTGCCTCATAGCCACACCTCAAACCATTTCATCCGGTTTCGCGTTACAACGATTCGTAGAAGCTCTCAATCTGCTCAATCTGCTCAACCGATAGAACTTCGTAAACCTGGTCACATACTCGACCCAGAACTGCTCGCTGAGTCTCATCCAACTCCGATTCGTACTTCGCAAGAACCACATACAGCGACAGCAGCTCCTTCTGCGAGAGCTCAAGAAAATGACCTGCCGGCTCCCCGATCACACGTCTACCTCAAGCCCCTCTTCAGAAAGGTATATCGCCAACTCCGTGTTTCCAAGGTTCTTCGCGTACCACCGTGCCGATTGCAGGTTCTTGTAGAGACGTTGATCATCGTACTGGGGATCGTGGTGGTACATGTACAGTTGACCGATGTGCCACGCGGTCACGAAGTCCACTCCGAGACTGAACGAGCTGTGGCCCCACTCATACTTCTCTATGGCCTCTCCAAGAGTGTACTGTGAATCCAGAATGATCATGTCAACGTCGCCGTAGAAACTGCGGTTCGCCGCGTTCTTCTCAAAGTCACTTTCCTGAAGTTCGGTGTCGGTCGAGAAAATGAACGCTCGGCCCTCCTCTTCCACACGGTAGGCCACCGCACCGCCCGGGTGCTTGTGACTCCGCCAGGTCACCTCACCAGTCCCGATCCGGATCGGCTCATCGGTGAGCACCTGAAATCGGTACTTGCTCTCCATCACCATGCTCATGGTCACGGGAAAGTAAGGTGGCTTCATGTGGTTTACCACGATTTCTTCAAACCCCTTCACCGGGCTATAGAAGGTCACCGTCGCATTCGGATTGTAGGCGGGTCCGAAGAACGGCAGCCCCTGCAGGTGATCGTAGTGAAAATGAGTAATGAAAATGTGATAGTCGGTGATCTCCGTCGGTTCCTTCAGCAACGATGCCGAGAGCTCCCGAATGCCGGATCCGGCGTCCAGGATGATGCAGCTGTTATCCGACAGCCTGGCCTCAATGCACGCAGAGTTGCCGCCAAAGGTTCCGAACAGCCACGGCGGCAAATTCGCAAGGAACCGTTCCCGGGAAGCCGTGTTTTCAAGGTCCGACGGACGAATCCGCTGGACTACGCCGGCAATCTTGTTTCGAAGCAGCTCCGGTAGAATCGGTGTTGGAATTGATCCGCGAACGCCGTAGAACTTAACCCTCATCCTGTGACACCTCATCTACACTATCGGCATCCAACGGGGCCTCCAACCGACGCAAGGCAAGCCACTCGTCTATCGCTTCGGCGGAATGCAACTCTCCGACGTTTACTCCGGGACACATCGATTCCAGAACGTTCCAGTCCTTCCGACTACCGAGGTACGGCGCCCAGAACGGGAAACTCCGGCACTGCAGTGGGCGATGCTCATAGATCGAACATGCTCCGTCAATCCAAAATACGCAATCCATGTTGGGTTGTTCCGCGAGACTGATCTGCTTGAAGCCGCTGATATCCACGACTCTGCAATATCTCCTCAGCACCGCGCCGCGCGACAGGCCAAGCCCGGTAGCCATTCTGGACAGATCAGCATCAGATACCCAGACGAAACCGCTGTCAAATCGACAACAGGCGGAACAACGTGTGCAGGTGAACCGAAGGCCCCTCTCGGATGAATCCGACTTGTAGAATGGACCTTCTTGCTTCAATTCAGACATTATTGATGGAGCCGGACATCGCCGGCCGGGATGGGGAGAGAAGGATTCGAACCTTCGAAGGCTTAGCCAACAGATTTACAGTCTGCCCCCTTTGACCGCTCGGGAATCTCCCCAGATACCATGTGCGCTATGTAGTCGGCTAAGCTACCATAGCCGCCTAACCGTCGTCAAGCCATCTGTCGGATTCGAACCGACGACCTCGAGATTACAAGTCACGTGCTCTGCCAACTGAGCTAAGATGGCGATGTGACTGGAATATAGGCAGCACATTTGGACCGTGTCAACCGTACGGCGGTCCAGTGTTCGCAAGATCGTCCCCGAGCCTTCCAAGTGTCAAGATAGCTCCGGAACTCTCACGAACCGCCACCGTGACCTCGTATTGAGCGCTCACGCTCCCGTCGGACGTGATGTACGACCACCCGTCGTCAAGCTGTGTCACGGCCCCGGACCCGAGTGTTACCACCGGCTCCACGTTGAATACCATGCCGGGCACGATCTCCGGACCTGTTCCCGCCGCACTCTCGTGCAGAATTATCGGCTCCTCATGCAAAGCTCGGCCTATCCCGTGCCCGGTAAACTCACGGACCACAGCGCAGCCCAAGAGGCGGGCCTCCCGCCCGATTGCGGCGCCGATATCGCCCAATCTGGCGCCGGGCTGTGCCGCGCGGGCGCCGGCAATGGTGCAACGCCACGCTGCGCGCAGAAGCCGGCGGTTTTCCGCCTTCAGCCTGCCTGCCGCGTAGGTCCATGCGGCGTCCGCCTTCCAGCCCCCTCGGTCCGCGCCGATATCCACCGTGACAACGTCACCTTCCGACAGCACGTACTGCCCCGGCAAACCATGAGCCGCAACGTTGTTCACCGACGTACACACGAGGGATGGATACCCTCGATAGCCCACAAGAATCCCATCGAGGCCGTGACGGCTGAGAGCAAGCTCCGCGACATTCTCTATGTCCTTCGTAGTTATTCCAGGCTTGATCACCGTAGCAAGGTCTGCAAAGACTCGTTCCAGAGCCTCGGCGGCCACTCGCAGCCGCTCCATCTCCAGCGCCGTCTTGATACAGGTCCCGGTATTCATGCCGATCGAACAACAGCCTGCAGCATGCCGATCCCAAGGGTACCGGCCCCTCCGATTGCAATTGCCACCAGAGCGTAAATTACGCGAAGAATGAGAATACGACGCCGTCGAATCATCCAGACGATCAGGCTCCCGAGGTAGAAAAGACCAGTCGATACGCAGAGCAGACCGAGGAAGAACACGATTTGCAGCAGCATGTTTTGAGATCGATCCATGAACTCCTGATAGTTGCCCATCACAAACAAGCCGCAAACCAACAGTGTGCCGATAAAAAACAGGACATTCGCGCTTTCCACTATCCGAAGGGTGCGAAAGAGGATGG
>DAOWMR010000391.1 GCA_030642995.1 Spirochaetales bacterium | reverse complement strand
ATCCGCCGCCCGGTAACGATGCTGTCGGTCTCCGACATACCGATTACGATCGCGGCAACAACCGACGAACCAACTCCAGTGCCACCAGAGGAACCCGAGCCCGACCCTGAGCCAACACCGCCGGTGCTTGACTCGGGGGCGCAGGATCTGGTACTCGCCATGAAGCGCTATTCCGTGCCGGACCTCAACGCGCCGCGGTTGCTGCAACTGCCCTGGGGAGCCTCGCCCGAGGAGACAGCGGAATTGCTGGCCGGGAGAACCGGGGAGCTTGTTCCCGGAGAGATGACCAGAGTTGGTGATGACCCCGAAGGTATGCCGCTTCGGACCTTCCGGACGTCCGGTGTGGTTCAACTGGGATTGCTGGGCGATGTGGAGCTGACCTTTCTGGATCCCAAGGGTGACCAGGAGGAGCTTTTCCTCGTCGGCGTGACGGTCCAGATCCCGGGCGAACGTAACGGGTTGTCGGCTGATCGCCTGGAGTCTGCTTTCGGTGACCTGACAGCCCTCTTTTCGGGCCGATGGAAGGTCGGCGAAATGGAATCTTCCGTCGACGGAACTCGGGACACGAGGCGTGCGCGTACGAGAGGTATCGATATTTCCTACGTGTATGACGGTGCCGGCCAGACGGTCACGCTTGACTATCGGGATTTCTGGTACGCCGGTGTGGCGATTGATGAATAGATCAGATAGCTCTTCAGCGTACGGCTGAAGTGGGGGAGTAACCGTGGCAACAGGGCGTTTATTAGGGTTCCGGTTGAGATGCCGGATGATGGCATTTCTGATCCTGACGGTTGCCGCCGGCGTGGCGGCCCAGAACATACCAGTGCGGGAATTGCAGGCTTCCGTGACGCTCGATCGGATGTCCGGCTCAATCCGAGACGTGGTGGACCGGGTGGATTTCACGCTATCCGGCGACTATGTCAATCTCAGCGACGTCTGGTTCAATCGCCAACCTCATTCCCTCTCCGACGGCGTTGCGCTCCTTCAGACTCACCCTTTTGAGTCGGAGGTGTTCGTGCGCCAGATTGTGGAACACCCCCGTGCCGAAAAGACCGTGGTTATCTTTCCGGGACTCGCCGTTGGTCACGCCAGCGTGTTGTCTCGATTCCTGGTGATGGCTGAGATCGCTGCGCTCAACCCCGGCAAAGAACTCCAGGCGGTCGGCGAAACTCAGGATGGCGCAGTGACGCGCTACTACCTCGGTGAGTTCGTGCCCGTGACCTCTGCCGAGGCCGCGCTCGTAGCGGGGGTTGAATCACATGCCCCCGCGACAGTCCTCTTCTCAGCATTTGCCGGGCTTGCGACGGAACAACGGCTGGGTGCCGCGAACACCGCGGACGATGGGCAAATCCCCGAACCGGTGGCCCAGACAGTGCCTCCCGGCATTGAGTCATTGATGGAGGAGGACAACCATGTTCTCCTCGCGCTGCTCGACGGTCAGGGACTCCTTGTTGTTGAGCAGATTGAGCTTGCAATTCGGCGCACCGTGGACGAGTCACCTGAACTCGGGTCAAGCGAAATCGGGGAGTTGAATGCACTGCAGAACCAACTGGCCGTGGTGCTCGGTTGGTCGGATCTGCGGGGAGTTATTTTTGAAGACGGCAACAGTGCCGCCCTTGAGGCCGTCGGTGTTCTTCGGAAGATCGACAGACTGATCGGATCAGCGACGGAACGGATCTTCCACGACGGGCGCGAGTCCATCCGCCGCCTGTTCCTGCGCGATATCCCGGCGACTGTCCAATTGATGGAGACGGACCCTTCCACGACGCCGGCCGAAGACCCGTCGTCGAGTGCTTCTGAGCTGGGCCGGGAGGCGCTCTTCTCGATTGTGACGGAGGCGCCCGCCGGTTCACTCATACTCATGGAGGCATCCGAGGACCGTCTGTACGACCTGATTCGGTTGTCGATGGAAGAATCAACCTTCAATCTTGTCATCATGTCGAACGCAGTCGAACAGGAGCCGGCCAAAGATCCAGCCGCGTCTGCCAACCTCGCCGCCGACCGGTTCACCCGCTCTGAGCTTGTCGTGCACCCGAGCATTGACACAAACGTGTCGAACGAAGTGCGAGCGGAGTTCGCACGGTGGGCGGTGACCGAAGAGGTTCGGCTCGCGGAAGCGGCTTCAAGCCTCCGTCCCGACTCTGCAATCGTCACACAACGGCAGATCATGGGCAAAGCTTCGTTGATCGGCCTGGCCGTGCGCCAGGATTCGGGTCGGCCGGAAACAGGATTCTATCTTCTTCCCGGCGTTCACCCCCGCGAGATCTCCGCGGCAATTGCGTCTCTCATCTCGGGGAGTGCCGAACTGAACCCTCTTGAGGAGGCCGTCCTCTCACGATGGGCGATCGTAGCTCAGACCGCAATTGATCTTTGACCTCCGGTCGCCGGGGAACCATGGGTTGAACGGCGGTCAACTTCCTCTTGCCTCGACATGAGCGTCGTCGTAGAATCGTCGATAAGCCGTGGCGCGATACCTCGGGCTCGATATCGGGTCCATATCAATCAACACCGTCCTCATCGACGACAACCTGAAGGTAGTCGAGGATCGCTATGATTACTGCCACGGCCGACCGTTTCACGTGTTGCTGGAGATTCTTGAAACCCTTGCGGTGGGAGAGAAGTTTGCCGGGATTGCGGCCACCGGTAGCGGTGGGCAGCTTGCAGCTGAGCTTGTCGGCGGTTTCTTCGTCAATGAAATCGTAGCCCAGGCATGCTCGGTTGCGCGACTCCTGCCCGGCGTTCAGTCGGTGATCGAGATGGGCGGCGAAGACTCCAAACTGCTTTCGATGAAAGGCGGCAATGGAAGTTCCCGGCTGCATGACTTCGCGATGAACAGTATCTGCGCGGCCGGCACGGGCTCGTTCCTTGACCAGCAGGCACGCAGGATCGGCGTGGCCATCGAGGGCGAGTTTGGTGAGCTTGCGCTCAGGTCGGAGAACCCTCCGAGGATCGCCGGCCGTTGCAGCGTGTTTGCCAAGAGCGACATGATTCACCTCCAGCAAATCGCAACACCGGTTCACGATATCGTCGCCGGTCTCTGCTTTGCGGTGGCCCGCAATTTCAAGAGTAACCTTGCCCGTGGACGTACCATAGCCCCGCCGATCGCCTTTCAGGGCGGTGTTGCGGCGAATGCCGGGATGGTGCGGGCGTTTCGGGAGTTCCTGGATTTTGATGAGACGCAGCTGATCGTTCCCGAACATTTCACT
>DAOWMR010000237.1 GCA_030642995.1 Spirochaetales bacterium | reverse complement strand
GTGCCGCGACCGGCGTGGCGAGTCCCAGCGCGAACGAGATCACCAGACAGGCGGTCTTCGTGCGTTTCATTGCTCCCTCCTATCCCCCCCTTCAGAATAGCAGCAATCCGCGCCATTGACACCGTCGGCGGCCTCCAGTAGCGTGCCGGGGAATCATGACACTCCACATGACCGACATCGTTGAGGTGCTCCTGCCTGTTCTCCGGCTATTCGGCTTCACCGTTGCGGGATTTCTCATTTTCAAGATCGATCTGGTTCGGAAGGTGCTGCTGAAGCCCTCCGTGTGGCTCTTCACGACTATCATTTTCCCTCTCTACTTCATACATCTCCTCCCGACTCAGTGGAGCGCCGGGGTCGAGACCGGGTGGATCTGGGCTGGTATTTTTTTCGCGGCCTACTTCGTTTTCCTCGCCATTCAATTTGCGGCTGCGCGGTTGCTCATCAATCGCGTCCCACTCATGAAGACGGAGTATCCCCGGGAGTTCCTCGTCATTTTCACCATGCAGAACGCGGGCTACATACCGTTACCGATCATCGCTGCACTGGCTCCGGCTGTGGTCTCTCTCTACCTCTCGTTCTACATCATGGCCTTCGTTGTTCTCTTCTTCACGGTTGCGGTCTGGATCATCCAGGGTTCGGCAGGAACGCGGACGCGGTTCACGATCAACGCGCCCATGGTGGGAATTACGCTTGGGTTGATCGTCGCACTGGGCGGATTCTATTCCGATCTCCCCGGATGGATCCGGGCGCCGTTCCAATTTGCATCCTCCATTGCTCTTGACGGAGCAATGATCATGCTTGGGGCCATCCTCGCATCCATCCCCGCTCGGGCACTTCGTTACCGCCGCGAGTTCGGTGGTTATATCCTCATCAAGATGATTCTTTTCCCGGCCATCGTCCTGGGAGTATTCGCGCTCATCCCGCTTCGCGGCATGTCGACGGACGTGGCGGTTGGGATCAAGCTCGCAATGGTCCTGGAAGCGATTGTTCCTCCGGCAACCAACATCATGGTCATCACCAGGGCTTATGGTACCGATGCGCAGGTGGAGTACGCGGGAAGCGCAATCATCACAACCTATGCGGTCGGGCTGGTTTTGATGCCCGTTTTCCTGATTCTGTCGCGAATTGTATTCAGCTGAGTTTCACTACGGCCCCGCAGTCACGGAGCGCATCAAAGAATCCCGGATAGGTGATCCCGACTGCTTCCGCATCCGAAATCGTTACCGGTGAATCTGCTCGGAGCGCGGCAACGGCGAGTGCCATCGCAATACGGTGATCGCCGTGGCTGGACACTTGCCCGCCGGAGAGGGACGATGGGTAGACCACCAGTCCGTCGGGCAGTTCTTCCACCTGCGCCCCGAGTGCTGTGAGTTCGCGGGCCATCACCGCAATCCGATCGGTCTCCTTCTCGCGGGCCTGCGGAACGTTTGTGAGCCGGAGCGGCCCGGCGCACGCCGTCCCGACCACCGCCAATGCCGGTAATGCATCAGGGATCGAATTGAGGTCCAGGGTGCCGCCGGATAGGGTGCCGCCGGATATCCGCACGCCGCCCTCATCGGTGGACACCCTGCACCCGAGCCGCTCAAAAATCGACACCACTTCCTTGTCTCCCTGGCTGTCGGACATGTCCAGACCGTCCAGGTCCAGGGTTGAGCCGGTGACGGCTGCCGCGGCGAGGAAAAAGGTCCCCGCGGAAAAGTCACCGGGGATGCGCCTTTCAAACGGCCTGTAATGCCGGCCGCCGGTGACGTGGAACTCCGACCAGCCCTCCCGCCGACAGGTCACACCCTGCGATTCCAGCCAGCCCAGGGTCATCTCCACGTACGGTCGTTCGTTCAGGACAGGCACGGTGAACTGAGAATCGATTGGCACCGCCGGCGCGGCGAGGAGCAGGCTTGTGAGGTACTGGCTCGTGGGGCAGACGACCGTCGCCTTCCCGCCACGCAGCGGGCCGGTTACGGTCACCGGCGCACAATCGTCGTTTCCGCCGCGTTCCACTTTCACGCCGAGTTCCTCCAGGGCGCCGAGGAGCGGACCGGCGGAGCGCTGCCGGAGTTGTGCATCGCCGGTGAGCAGAACCGGGAAGTCGGCGAGGGCGGCAATGGAGAGCATGATGAAGAAGGTCGTGCCGGAGTTCTCACAGTCAAGCGCACCCTCCGGCCTCGAGAAGGATCCGCCTCGCCCGATCACCGATAGCTCGGTCAGCCCCCCGGCCCCGTCCCGTGTTTCAGCAATCCGGACGCCGAGCCCACGCAGTACCGACATACAGGCTCGGGTATCCGCCGAATCAAGCGGGGCCTCAATCCGGCTCACCCCATCTGCGAGCGCCGCAATGACGAGGGCCCGAATTGTGTGCGACTTGCTCGCCGGGACGGCAACGCGGCCCGAGAGCCGGCCCGGTGAGACCGTTACCTTCATGGCCGGTGATCCTACCACGCTACCCGCCCCGCGAGAAGGTGGCTCAATGCCAGGTGCGATACGCTCGACAATATGAGAGTGAACTGCCTGCACAGAGTTCGGCCGCTCTTCCTCGGTCTGATTCTCCTCGTATCGGTCTGTGTCGGCGCGCCCTCGTTGGCTGCACGCAATCCGGTCTTCGGATACAGCATCGATCTGCCGATCGGCTGGACCGATTCGGATTCCTCCGACCCGTACCACGTTGCATTCATGTCGCCCAAGGGAGATGCAATGCTGCAGATCATCGCCCTGGACCCCACGACCGCGCCGAACGGCGTCGCGATAGCCGAGCATATGCTTGCCGATCTATCCGGGGAGGGCGAATCCGCCCCATTTGACTATCTCGGATACAGTGCCGCCCTCACGGACCTCCAGTTCGTCACGGCAGGCAATCAGGTGCGTGGCTACATGGTTACCATTGACGGATACGAGTCCGATCTGGTTCTCCTCTGCTTTGCGCTTCTGGAATCGTACGATGTGGCACACGACCATCTCTTGAGCGCGTTGGATAGTTTTGCGATGGGAGACGAAAGCCGATTCTACCCCGGCCCGATCAGCCACTTCTTCTATCCGTTCCCTGCTCCGGCCGGGTCGTCAATTTCGGTTCCCTTCGGAGACGCATCCGGCATCCGTGGATCCGTCAATTTTCAGGCAGATCCCGGCGAGTTGGACGCCGGCCGGGTACTCGTAGAGCGCGAGGCGCGAATCCTCGGCCCCTACGGTGCACTGAGCAGGGATCTCTTCGAGGCGGCCTGGCGCCGATACTTCCGGATCATCTACCGGGACGGTTTCATGCGTCTGCAACCTCTCGCCGGGCAGATCAGGGCTCGATTGGAAGCGGACCGCGTGCCGCGGGTTGACCATCCCGGAGAGATCCTCGCATGGCTGCAGGGGTTTGACTACCAACGGACCGGCGGTCTTTCAGATTTTCTCGCACCGCTGAGTTGCGTAGTTGAGAGCGCGGGCGATTGTGACAGTCTTGCGCTGACCTACGTGATACTGCTGCACCACCTGGACTTTGACGCGATTGTGATGGTCAGTGATCGGTACGCGCACGCACTGGCGGCCGTGGACGTTCCCGGTCCGGGGGCCAGATTCGAGTTTGAAGGCCGTCAGTGGTTGGTGGCGGAACTGACCGACGATGTAGAACTGGGTCGGATTGCCGCGGAGATGGCTGATCCCGCCGAGTGGATGGGCGTGCGGATGCGGCTTGAACACGCTGCTGTCGAACGGTGATTTTCGCGATATAATAATACATTAGATGTAATTCGGCCTGAGGAGTTGGCATGAAACGGTACGCGGTCATTTTTGTCGTTTTCGCAGTCCTGGCACTGATTGCCGGCTGTATTCAGCCATTCGCAGGGTCAGACGCAACTGACACGGGAGCCGCGAGCATCGGTCCGGTGCTTCCCGCGGATCAGATCAACGATATTGACCGACCTCCGGCCGGCACCTTCACGTTTGAGACCGTGTTTCCGGTGACGCTGAATCTTGATGTGAACCTCTTCGAGACCGATGAGAACGGTCGCGTGCTCGGTGACGAGCTTGTTCCCGACAGCGGCGCGGTGTTCGTCGTGCTTGCCGACAGTAAGGGGAATCCCATCTACTCCGGGAAGGTATCGAGCGACGGGACCCTGAATGCCACCGTGCACCTGCCGTCTGCCAATGAAGACATCACCATGACACTCGCGGCCGAAGGATTTGAAGATCGGTCGGTTGTCATCAGTGACATGGTCGACCTGTCGGAGGTGAATAGAACCATGTCGATGGAACACATCGTTCCAAGCGACGGCTCATACCTCCCCAGGGCCATCAGCGGCCTCCTCGACTCCGACGGTGACGGCGTTCCGGATGTGTATGACGCCTTCCCGAACGACCCCAACTCCGCTTTTGAGATAAACGTTCCCGCGGAGGGCAAGCTCACTATCGCGTTTGAGGACCTCTTCGGCAGGGCAAATGCGGGTGACGCGGATTACAACGACTTCGTGGCCGCGTATTCTATAACCGAGGTGACGAACGGATCCGGTCTCGTGACAAGCCTTACCGTGAATGCGGACGCTGTCACAAAGCTTGCCGGGTACGATCACCGTTTCGGGATTCGGATCGATTCGTTTGAAGGGGATGCCGAGCTGACTGGTCAGTTCATAGATGGTTCCGGTGTTGCACAGCCCATCAACGACAATGTATCGGCGCCGGCCGAGATCATCTTGTTTGAGAACTCACGGTATGCAGTCGGACAATCGGCATCGTTCACCCTGACCTTTGCCGTTCCGCAGAAACATATGGTTGCCGGTTCCGGTGACACGTTTGTCGCGCCGGTCCCGTTGCCAAATGCGCCCTACAATCCGTTCGCCATTGTGGTCAATACCGGCCACGACATCCACCTTATCGGCCGGCAGCCGTTGACGGAATTGATCCAGTCGATTAATCCCGATGACACGTTTATGGATGGTGACGGATTCCCTTGGGCGCTGCTGGTTCCCGGCGACTGGATACATCCCGAGGAAACTCAGCGGATTGAGATCCCCTACCCGCGCTTCACGCTGTGGCGTGAGAGCGGCGGTGAAGACCATTCAGACTGGTATCTACACTACTATGACCCCTACGTCCCACCGGTTGAGGAGCCGGACGTGTACGTTGCGGGGTACTACAACGACGGGGTGAAGGATGTTGCTGCGTATTGGACAAACGGGGCGAAGACGGATCTGGTGGTGCCCGATGATTCTCAAGGTGCGCGGGCAACCGACATCTTTGTGGACGGTGATGATGTC
>DAOWMR010000010.1 GCA_030642995.1 Spirochaetales bacterium | reverse complement strand
CATCGACGTGGACGAGGCGAAATAGCAGGTGCCGGGCGAATCAATCGTACTTCCCATTCTCGGCCGGAATGATTCCTATACCGTCGGACCGAGCAAGATCATCGCAATGGGTCTGAACTATCGCGATCACATCGCCGAAAGTCTGTCCGTGAAGGTCCGGGGCTTGAGCAGCGATGAGCCGGCCGAGCCGGTCTTGTTCCCGAAACTTCCGAGTGTTCTGGTTGGACCGGATCAGCCCATTGTGCTGCCCGCCATAGCTGAAAGCTACGGCTTTGACGAGCCGCGTACCGATTACGAGGCGGAACTTGCGGTCATCATCGGCTCCACATGCAAGAATGTCTCGGTCTCCGAGGCCACAGGCTGCATATTCGGGTACACGTGCATGAATGATGTCAGCCAGAGGAACATCCAGGACGGCGACAGGTCCGGGTGGTTTCGCGGTAAGAGCTTTGACACATTCGGTCCGATTGGCCCCGCAGTACTCCTGGCCGGTAGCTGCCACGATGTCCAGAATCTGGATATCTCATGTCGATTGAACGGCCGGACCGTACAGTCCTCCAATACTCGGAATATGATCTTCTCCGTTGCCGAGATAGTCTCATTCATTTCGCGAAACTTCACGTTGTATCCTGACGACATCATTCTGACCGGAACCCCGTCGGGCGTTGGCCCGCTGAAGTCCGGTGACTCTGTTGAGGTTGAGATTTCGGAAATCGGAGTGTTGCGAAATCCGGTGATTTCCGAAGGATAGGGGCCGCGGGTTCAGCAAGCTTGCGCGGCAGTCCGGGATAGGCTATACCATCCTCACATGGAGCAGTCGAACAACAACACGGATACGGTGAGCTTCCTCAAGAGCCTCGGTTTCCCAGAGTTCACCATTCACCATGCGTTCAATCATTTCGATTTCTCGCGCCCCTCACGTCGTATTCTGGTGATCGGGCCGATGGGATCAGGCAAGACCGAGTACTCGGCCCGCGTGTGGCGGGACTCACAGGTCGTGCTCGGGAAGTCCGGCCTGGTGGCGCCGGCAACCTCCTCGGGCGCGGCCGATCGACGCAAGGTGTTCGTCGTTCGTTCGCGCCTGGACGATCAACGCTTCACGGACTACCCGGAGGACGCCCTGGCGTTCCGCGGCGGGTACGAACGGTGCGGGGAAAGCATTACCCGGATCACGAGCAGCTTTGATCTGGAGCGTCTCATTGAGGATCATCCGGAGTACGGAACCTGGATCATCGACGAGGCCAGTTTCTATGATGAGCGCCTCGCCTATGTCATTAACCGGGAGAGCACCCGGAGCGGCCTGGTATTCATCTTTCCCACCCTCATCCTGAACTTCAGGAGAGAGATTTTCAATCCGACCGCTCGTTTTCTTCTGGAGGTTTCGACCGACGTCTTCCCCCTGACGGCCTACTGCGAGCACGATCAGTGTCTGGCCGACTCGTTCTACACCTATCGCTACTACACGGTTCGGGGGACCGAATGTCCTGCGCTCTATTTTGATCCGCTCATCATTATCGGTGGGGACACCGAGCGTGACGATCCGCGGGAGCCAAACTACTGCACTCGGTGCGACGAGCATCACTATCTGCCGGGGAAGGAGTATACCTTCCTCACGCTCAAACCGCTTGGCGAAGAGGCGGGACGGGGCAACATCAAACCGCTTCAGTCCGAGTTGAGGGGGCTGGCAAACGACATCCAGTCTTCCGCGCTCTACGCGGATTTCACCGAGCGCTATGCCACGGGCGGAGAGTTCAACTTGCAAGCTCTCGAGGTTGACTGCATTGCCGAGCGGGCTCTTCTGTATTTGTTCATCGAGCAGAATCTCGTGAGCGCAGAGCAACTTCGATTCCTGACGGATGAACTCGGTCTTGATCGGGACTACCTCTCGCGGCGTCTCGCCGATAACCGACGCAGCGATCTTCTGCAAACGTAATCTTGACAACTCACCAACCTCGGGATACGGTGAATCGACCGCCGGAGGCGGTCAAATTCAATTTCTTTCCATTTTAGGGAGGTTCAGATGAAACGTATTCTGTTTGTGCTACTCGCTGTTGCCCTCGTAGGTGGGTTTGCTTTTGCCAAGGGCGCCGCGCCCGAGGAAGAGGCGGAGTTCCGAATTGGTCTTGCGTTTGACGTTGGAGGCAAGGGCGACCAGAGCTTCAATGACAGCGCATATGCCGGCTTGGTGATGCTGGCCGAAGAGTTCGGCGGGTACATCAAGGACGACCCGGACGGCGTGGACTTTGGCGCCGCCCTCGAAATGAAGTACCTGGAGCCGAAATCCGGCGGTCAGGACCGTGAGCTCCTCGTCCGGACACTTGCCGAAGACGGGTACCAGGTTATTTACGCGGTTGGCTTTGCCCACACCGACTCCGTGGCCAAGGTAGCGGCCGACTTCCCCGACACGCACTTCGTGTTGATTGACGGCTGGATTCCGGATCTGACCGCCGACAGCAATATCACTTGTGTGGCGTTTGCGGAGCACGAGGGATCGTTCCTCGTTGGTGCTCTTGCAGGACTGGTGCTTGCAGATGAGGCGCCCGGCGCCCCGATCGGCTTCCTCGGAGGCATGGACATTCCGTTGATCCACAAGTTCCACGGCGGATACTTCGCCGGCGCAATGTACACGAATCCGTCGCTGCGTGATCCCGACAAGCTCTTGGGTCAGTACATCGGCCAGGACCCGACGGCGTTCAACGACCCGCAGCGTGGTGAGGCCATTTCAAGGAACTTCTTCAACGAGGGTGCGTACATCGTCTACCACGCATCAGGCTCTTCCGGTACCGGCTTGTTCAAGGCCGCCGCTGCGGCCGACAAGTGGGCGATCGGTGTTGATTCCGACCAGGGGCTGATCCTCTCCTCTTCGTCCAACGCCGATGAGCGAGTACTTGGGGAGAATGTTCTCACGTCTATGCTGAAGCGTGTTGATAACTCGGTATTCATCACCGGAAGCGACTTCATCGAGAGCGGGCGGATTGATGGTGGTTACATCAGCTTCGGTCTGTCCGACGGCGGTGTGGACTTCGCAGTGAACGAATTCAACGAGGATCTGATCGCACCCTACCTGAGTCAGCTGAACGAGCTGAAGCAGATGGTGATCAACGGTGAGATTATTGTTCCAGAGACGGAAGCAGTCCTCTACGAGTGGGCGGCTGAAACGTTCTAAGACTCTATGAGTGGGCGGGGGTCAGGCCCCCGCCTTTTTTGTATCCTGGAGGTGCTCATGCCGCTGCTACGGATGGAGAACATCACAAAGGTGTTTCCCGGGGTCGTCGCAAATGACGGCGTCAGTTTTGATCTTCAGGCCGGCGAAGTGCATGCACTCGTCGGGGAGAACGGAGCCGGGAAGACCACATTGATGAAGATCCTGTACGGACTGTACGGCCCCGACAAGGGGGGGATCTTCATCAATGGTCAAGAGACCTCGATCAGCGGGCCGCGAAACGCCATCGACCAGGGCATTGGAATGGTCCACCAGCATTTCATGCTGGTTCCTGTGTTCAGCGTCTTGGATAACATCATCCTCGGGGAAGAACGCGAGAGCACACCGAAATTGCTTCAGCGACTGTATCTGGACAAGCGTTCTCTGCGGGCTCGGATAGCTGAACTGATGGAACGGAATCATCTGGAGACGGACTTGGACAGGCCGGTACGCGAGTTGCCGGTTGGCGTTCAGCAGCGGGTTGAGATTCTCAAGCTCCTCTTCAGAGGCGCGGAGGTGCTTGTGTTTGACGAGCCAACCGCAGTTCTGACTCCTCAGGAGATAGAGGGTCTGTCCAGGACGTTCCGGGAACTGACGGCTCAAGGAAAGGGAATAGTATTCATCAGCCACAAGCTTGACGAGGTTCTGCAAGTTGCCGACCGCATCACGGTGATTCGCCGGGGCAAGATAATTGAAACGATGCCGCGTGAGGGTGCGACCAAGGCAAAGATTGCGGATCTGATGGTCGGGAAGCCGGTGCTGCTGAAGGTGGACAATCCTCAAGCGGAACCGAAGGAAGAGGTCCTCCGGGTTGAGCACCTGACCGCTGCAGACGATCGCGGTGCAATGGTACTTTCAGATCTTTCCCTTGCGGTTCATGCCGGCGAAATTGTCGGAATTGCCGGCGTCGAAGGGAATGGGCAAACCGAGTTGATTCGAACGATTGCGGAGCGAGAGAAGATCATTTCGGGAGAAGTCTATCTGAAGGGCGAGAACATAACGAGCTGGGATGTCCGTGAACGGCGGGAGGCCGGGATCGCACACATTCCGGAAGATCGTCACCGATATGGGCTTCTCCTGTCATTCTCCCTCGCTGACAACATGGTGCTCGGTCGTCATCATCGTCCGCCCTTTGTCGGACCGATCGGTTGGCGTAAGACCAAGGCGATTCGGGAATTTGCGCGGTCCACAATTGCCGCGTACGATATTCGAACGCCGGGCGAGACGACGCCCGCTCATGCGTTATCAGGAGGTAACCAGCAAAAGGTGATCATAGCGCGTGAGATGAGCGCAGACCCAATCCTGCTCCTTGCCAGCCAGCCGACACGCGGCGTTGACATTGGGGCGACGGAGTTCATCTACAAGCAGATCGTGGAGGCGAAACTCCAGGGCAGAGCAGTGCTTCTCGTGTCAGCCGACCTGGATGAAATCCTGTCACTTTCGGATCGCGTCTGCGTCATGTACAAGGGAAAGATTGTCTACGAGGTTGCTCGTGACCAGGCAACCAAGGAGCAGATCGGATTCTATATGATGGGGGCCGAGCATGGCGACGACAACGAGTAGACGCGAAACGCTTCTCCGGCTTCTCTCACCGGTTATTGGTTTCTTTGCCGCGATCGTGATTCTGCTGGTCATCGTCGTGGCCGTCGGAGAGGGCCCAGGCGCGGCAATCCGCGCAATACTCAGAATCACCTTCGGCAATCCTTCGCGAACTGCAACGGTTCTCAGCCAGGCAATACCGCTCTACATCGCCGGTGTTGCCGTTGCCTTTGCCTTTCAGGCCGGCGTGTTCAACATCGGAGTTGAGGGGCAGTATTTCGTCGGCGGATTCGTTGCAGCGCTTGTCGGTATCTATCTGAAGCTTCCACCGATCATCCATATTCCGCTGGTGGTGATCGCGGCGATGATAGGTGGCGCCTTATGGGCGGCTGTGCCCGCGCTCTTGAAAGTCGGACGCGGTGTTCACGAGGTCATCACGACGATTATGTTCAACAGTATCGCAATCTACCTGATGAACTTCCTCGTGAATAGACCGTTCAACGGTCTTGAAGTGGGAGAGAGCCTCGAGCCGCAGACGAAAGCAATAGCCGAGACGGCACTGTTCGGCCGATTGAACGGGTTCTTCCAGGCGCTGGGATGGAAGATCGGCGACCACGTGTATCTTGACTACAGCCTCATTGTGGCGCTGATGGTCGGTGTCGTGGTGTGGATCGTGATCTACAAATTACGATTTGGTTTCGAAGTTCGATCCATCGGTGAAGCGATTGATGTATCGCGATACGCAGGCATGCGCGTGAAACGAGTGCAAGTGTCTGCGTTTCTGATCAGTGGTGGAATTGCGGGTCTCATCGGGTTGCAGGAAATCTTCGCAATCCGCGGATTCTACACCTACCAGATAGCCGGGGGACTGGGATTTGACGGTATTGCGATCGCGCTGATCGGGTTGAATAATCCACTCGGCATCGTGTTCTCAGCCCTCCTGTTCAGCTTCTTGCGACAGGCCGGTTACGGGCTTCAGCTTTACACTTCGGTTCCGAACTCGGTTTCCTACGTCATAACCGGGTTGATGATAATCATCATCGTTGTTACCAATGAGCTTGTGGTCAGGTACGTACGGAACCTGCGGAAGAGAGAGGTTGCCTGATGGATGTTTTCTTTGAGTTCGTGGTTCGTGGCCTCGTGATATCATCGCCAATCGCTTTTGCGTCCCTTGGCGGCGTCTTTTCCGAGAAGTGTGGGATCATCAACATCGCCCTTGAAGGGATTATGCTTGTCACGACGTTTGCCATAGTGTGGGGCGCTCTCTCCACGGGCAGCTTCCTTGGTGGTCTCTTGTTTGCGATCATCGCCGGTGTTGTGATGGCCGGAATTCATGCAGTTGTGACAATAACCTTTAAGGTTGATCAGATTGTGTCAGGCGTGGCAATCAACCTGCTCGCGGTGGGTGTTGGTCGATTTCTCTCGCAAAATATCTACGGCCAGGAGACCCAGTCGCCGTTCAATACTTTTGTGCCTCCGGAATTTCTCGGTATCAACATCATGGCGTGGATCCTCATTCCCGTAACGGCGCTGGTGTGGTTTGTCCTGTTCAAGACCAAGTTCGGCCTTCGGCTGCGATCCGTGGGTGAGAATCCTGAGGCCGCCGACACGCTGGGCATCAACGTGATCCTGATGCAGTACTCCGGTGTACTGCTCTCCGGCGTCATGTGTGCATTGGCCGCGACCGTGCTGTTCCCTTCGCAGTGGGTGACCGGGATGACCGGCGGGCGTGGGTACATTGCGCTTGCGGCGATGATTTTCGGAAGATGGCATCCGGTCGGTGCGGTTGCTGCGAGTCTTCTCTTTGGGTATGCGGACACGTTCAGGGTGATGTTTGAACGGCAGATTCCCATTCCGGCGCAGTTTGTGCAGATGCTGCCCTATGTTCTGGCGGTTGTCGTCCTTGCGCTCTTCGTCGGTCGGGCATACGGACCGGCCGCGGTGGGAAAACCGTATCGGAAGGGCGGAGAGTAGACCGCGTGAATGAGTTACTCTGGCTCTTCATGCTACTGGCCAATTTTGGTGCAATTCTCGTCGTCTACCGACTCTTCGGCAAAATCGGATTGTTTATCTGGGTACCCATCGCAGTAATCACGGCGAATATCCAAGTGCTCAAGACCATTGAGATTTTCGGCCTGACCGCAACGCTCGGCAACATTGTCTACGCAACCTCTTTCCTCGTGACCGATATCCTTTCGGAGAATTACGGGAAATCCGATGCGCGGAAAGCAGTGGCGTTCGGGTTCTTCTCGATCATTGCAGTTGTCGGGCTGATGAGCCTTGCGCTTCTGTTCAAGCCCCACAGTTCGGATTTTGCCCACGAACATCTGGCGGCCATATTCACGATACTTCCCCGGATCACAGCAGCGAGTCTGGTGGCCTACGCAATCTCACAGCTGCACGATGTATGGGCATATCAGTTCTGGCGGGATCGATTTCCGGACAAACGATACATCTGGATTCGGAATAACCTGAGCACGGTGGTGAGTCAACTTGTGGATACGGTTGTGTTCACGGCGGGTGCTTTCCTTGGCGTGTTTCCGTTGTCGGTACTGCTCGAGATTGCGCTCACGACTTACGTGTTGAAGGTGGTGGTGGCAATGGCGGACACGCCCATGGTGTACATCGCCCGGCGTTGGAAAGACCGGGGGTGCGTTCGGGAGGGCATCCGTGCGTGAGGCAATCCGCAGGGTTGCCGGCTACTCTTTCCAGGGAAAGATCATACCCCGAAGGGTTCTCGTGCCAACCTTCTCGCGATCGTCAATGAGGAGTGCCTCCCACGGAATCTTGCGGCGATTGGCTTCGGGGTGCTCTTCCAGATAGTCATACTTATAGACCCGCAGCTTCAGCCCCACTTGATGCCAGATCAGAACTCCCATGAGACCCGGGATAAGAAGCGCGGTAAAGACCGATATACCGGTCGTGAGGATCGTACCAATCGCGACGACGATCGTGAACATGGTATTGTCAAAGAAAATCACGAACGACTTCCTGAGAATCGTGCGAATCTTATCGTCAAGCTGCGCTCGGACCGGGAAGTAGAACTGGCTTGCGAGGGCAAAAATGAGGACTGCCCACAACAGGAACACAATTGCTGCAAGCCCAAGCATGTTTCCGAGGGCGCTATAGAAGGGCACACCGACCTTGAAGATCAGGCCAATGGCCACGTAGACGAGTCCGAGTACGAGACTCGTGACCCACGTTTCCTTGAGATACACAATGAGGTTCTTGAATTCGGGCTTCTCGTAGTTCGCAATGTCCCGGGCCATCATGGCCACTGCACCGGCATAAACAAACGCAATAACGATTCCGAGGGCCTGAACGAGGAGTGCTCCGATGAGGCTAACCTCAGCGATCGGTGCGGGAAGCCAGATGGGGATCATCAGGATGATGATGAATCCCAGGTTGAAGAGTACGACAGTGAGGAAATTGTCCCACATGTCAAAGAAGGACTTTTTCACCATGAACAGCAGCATTGCGAGAATATAGCGATTTCACCCGCGAGTTGTCACTCGCAGAGTCGCCGACTACACTCGTTGGCAATGAAGCGAACGTTTCGGTCCGGAGCCGTGAACCCTCCTGTGAAGCCTTTCTCCCTGCTGGTGAAACCCGCGGGCGCAGACTGCAACCTCGGGTGCACCTACTGCTTCTATCTCCCGAAGCGGGCGCTTTACCCGGAGTCTCGCGTCCCGCGAATGAGCGATGAGGTGCTGGAGGCCCTTGTACGTGGATACATGGCAACAGAGCAGCCGGTTTATTCGTTCGGTTGGCAGGGAGGAGAGCCAACGCTCATGGGCGTGGAGTTCTTCCGGAAGGTAACGAAACTCCAAGTGAAATACGGGCGGCCGGGAACAAGCGTGGCAAACGGGCTTCAGACCAACGGGACGCTGATTGATGCCGAACTGGCCCAACATCTCGCGGATCACCGATTCTTGGTGGGTGTGAGCATTGACGGACCGGCGGATGTTCACGACACCTACCGGATGCGAAAGGGCGGTGCCGGAACCCACGCGGAGGTTATGGCAGGGGTGGGTCGACTGCAAGGTCACGGTGTGGAGGTCAACGCACTGGTTCTGGTCAGCAAGGCGAATGTTCATCGTGCGCGAGAGGTCTACGAGTTCCTCAAGACTCACAAGCTACTCTATCAGCAGTACATCCCATGCGTAGAGTTTGAACCGTCGGGGAAACTCTCGTCGTATGCAATCACCGGCGGGGAATGGGGTGCGTTCCTCACCGAGCTGTTCGCCCTGTGGTATCCATCCGATACACGCCGAGTCTCTATTCGGCACCACGATGCTCTGATAGCATTTTTTCTGGACGGGAGTCGCCAGGTGTGCACGATGGGAGGGCGTTGCGACGACTACTTCGTAGTTGAGCACACCGGCGACGTCTATCCGTGTGATTTCTTCGTTGAGCCGGAGCTGAAAATCGGAAACGTGGTGGAAGACACTTGGGCGGCGCTCGCCCGGCGACCGGTGCGCCGCGCGTTCGCTGTCCAGAAGGCTGCGTGGGCCGAGGTATGCGAGACCTGTCCGCACCTACCGTATTGTTCAGGTGATTGTATCAAACACCGGGCTCACGCCCCGACGGGAACCGGCAGCTGGCTCTGCGCGGGTTGGAAGAAATTCTATGACACGGCCGCCGGCACGCTTCACTCACTGGCCGAGGGCGTCGGTCGTGAGCGTGGGCTCTCAGGTCCGCTCTGGGACCCTTCCTCGTTTGATCCCGAAGCGCGGTGTTACTGTGGAAGCGGCAGGAAGGCAAAAAACTGTCACTTGCGGTCGGTGAACCAGTCAATTACCGCGTCGCAGACTGTTTCTCGTTCCACACCCTGAACCATCTGGTGGCCGCTGTTTTCGAGCAGGAGGGTCTCTACTCGATCCGCTGGACTGCGGTCGATTATGTAGCGTGCGACCTCGGGAGGCACGGTCTCGTCCTTCTTCGACACGACGATGAGTGTATCGGAGGTCAAACGGGGCAAGGACTTCCTGCCGAGTCGCTGGAGATGGTAGAGCTGAGCAATAGCTTTCGTGTAGTTGTATGTTTTGTATTCCTTACCTATGGGGCCGGCATCCGGATCCGGGTCTCGTTTCGCTTCCCAATCCCCGGCGAGTTTCGGGATCACGTACTGGAGTACCGGGGCAAGGAAGAGCCGGCGGTCCCGAGTGAAAATCGCGGGTGCGAGTAGGGCGATCCTGGGGATTTGGAACTGGGCCGCCAGCAGGAGAGCGAGAATTGCTCCCATGGACGCCCCCGCCACATAGACCGTATCGGATTGAGCGCGAAGCTCAACGAATTCATCAACGGCTTTCCGAAGCCAGTCCTTCCAAGTGCATGCGAGGAAGTCACGAACATTTGTCCCGTGTCCGGGCAGGCGAGGAAGGCATACGGTGAATCCGGCGGCGGCAAGCTTCTTGCCGAGGTAGGCGAGGCGACCGGTGTAGCCGGTCCAGCCGTGGAGCAGCAATACGGCGGTTGTTCCGCCTTCGTGAGTGATTGGTCTGCCATTATCGAACAAGGTGGTGTCCGGCGGGATGCAATCCATTTTCATGGGAGCATGGTGCGTGGCGTCGAGCCGGGATGTCAAGGTCCGGGGCGCTTGTTCGTGCCGTCGGTCAATCTTGACAGCCTCTTGGGGCGCCATTATGTTTCAGGCGTATGCCAAAACGCAAGGATACGGTCCACATCTTCCATCTGTACCGTAAGGATGGAACTGCAGTATTTCTGCACCCGTTTCGCAACAGCGATAGACTTTTTCAGGTGCTGGAAAAGTCCGAAATTGCCGGCCACTACGGAACCGAGCCCCGGGTGGAGTCTCTGACCCTGTTCAGGAACGAGCTCTACCGGCTGGTGGAAACCCAGGTGAAGCGTTGGGTGGCTGATTCTCGATTCATCCCTCGTTTCATCCTTTCCGCCGCGATATTTCTTGTCAGTTATCTGTTCCTTTCATTCGTTGTTCGGGATCCGCTGCCGATTCTCGACGAGGTAGCCATCTCCCTTGCGGTAGCCATTGGCGCCAATATTCTTCTGGGTCGGCGAGATCTGAAATCAGAGGCAGCCTTGAAGAAGCGTATAGCGCTTCGGAGCAAAGTAGACACAATCGTGTTCACAGAGAGCGAGTTCGTTCGTCGCCTGGAAACTGCCTTGATTGCGAAGGAAGACGAAAAACCGGATGATCTTCTCGAGCAGATCGTCGCCGGAAACACCGCTCTTCTCGCCGAAGATCACGAGCAGGAAGCCGAGCAGATTGTGCGGTATCTGGACGCGATGTTCCAATCGTCGGACTTCAAACGGACACAGAAACGTCTGCGACGGATGGAGGGATCAGCCCCCGGGCGGGAGCGCGAAAGCATGCAACGTTGGCTGGAATCAAAGAAAGTTGATGTGCCGCTCCTGGTTCTCTACATGCAACTCAAGAAGGAAGTAAAGACCCAGGCATAGGCTGCCCGCTGTTACTCCGTGGCTTTGCCGAGTCCTTCAAGGTCGATGGCCCTCAACTCCTGCTGAAGGTCCAGTGTACGCTGCGTCAGGACCAACAACTCACTCGCGGGGGTGAAGGTCGGGTCCAGCTCCAGGGCGTCATGGAGAAGGCGCATTGCCTTTTCAAGCTCGCCGCTTGCCGATAGCACCCATGCATCAAGGTAGAGACGATCAACGGTGTCGCGTAGCGCGGCGCGGCCTCTGTCACCGAAGTTAAGTTGTGCCTGAACACTCAAGCGATTGAGATTCTTGAACTGGGTGGCGAGATCCAGAGTGTAATTGGTGACGATAGTCACGTCCGGAAGTTGGAGAGTGGTGCCGAGTGTGAATCGGCTGCCGCTGAATCGCAGGAGCAGACCTGTTTGGGCCGAAAAGAACGGAGTGATCTGTACTGCCGTACCAAGCGCGCCGGAAACCTGTTCCGCCGGAACTCCGCGGGCCAGGCTGATCGGGACAATGAAGTCCAGGGCGATGATGAGCGGCCGAATGGGAGAGTAGGCAATGCCGGTTGTCACCTGGGACGGCAGCGGTTCTCCTTCCATGAGGGACTCTCCCCCGATGGGTGGGCCGAAGTTCTTCGCAGTGATCCCGGCTGCGAAGTTCGGAGACCTGGAGGCGTAGTATTTGAGGAAGTTGAATCGAGTGAGGACGCCGATATCGGCGGCAACACCGAGGGCAGACTGTCCGGGTGCAATAACTTCCGGTACATAGCGGTAGGCAGTCTTGAGCGTTGCCCCGACGGAGAGGCCTGGATAATAGAAGTTGCGAAGGAAATTGTACGAGACATTTGCGCCGGCCGTGCCCTCCGAGTAGCGGCCCGATGCTTCCTGATCCGTGAGGCCGTAGTGTGTGAACGGTACGTGAAGGAATTTCCCGCCGAATCCGATGCCCAGATCACCAAATCGAATGGTGTAGACTGCGCCGTCAATGTAGGTGTCGGCAATCCAGTTGTTGTGGGTGAAGGTGAGTTCCGTGCGGGTCAATGTAGCGCTGGCGGCCGGATTTGCGTCAAGGAAACTGACATCTCGAGCCACAGCGGTGTAGGCGGTGGCCATCCCTTCAAACTCGCCGCCTGCTGGAATGATCAGTGTCGGAAAGATGGTCAGGCCGGTATTCTGCGGCTGCGCGTCCGTTTGAGCTCCGATCGTCGCATAGATGTCCGAGAACTCAATTGCGGCGAGATCGTGCGTGGCTAGTAGTAGACCCGCGATGAACGGGAGAATTGCGTGTCGGGCTCGCATGTCGCTATCTGATTATACTTCCACGAATAGCCTTTATCTATATCATATCGGGCGAGAGAGTCACCGGTGCACTGCTCGGTGGTTTTTACCGATATCTGTAGTATCCTCAAGGAAAAGGGGCGCGCCCTGGGAGAGTGCCGCAAGATACCATTCCGACCCTTGATTGTGGTCGTACTTCTCCTCTTCTTTGCGCCCGCGGTGTTTTCCGGAGGGCAGGGGGAGGGGTTCTCTCCGGAGGTGGACCCTGCCGGCGACGTGGTGTCGTTGGAGGGGCTCTCACTTGATCAAATCTACGACGTCATCGTAGATCTGCCCGCAGAGCAACAGTTCGGTGCCATCGATCAGCTCACTCCCGAGGAACGCCTCACGATAGCCGGAAAACTCATAGAAGAGCGGAAGATAAACCTGGCCATTGCGATACTTACCGGTGTCGTGTGGGAAGACCCGAACCAGCTTGAGAGGGCTGAGGAGTTATTCCGGAAGATCCGTGCGATAAACGAAGAGTATGTGGCCAAGCAGGAAGAGGTCCTGGCGAAGCTGCAGGAGCTGCTCAGCGAAGAGATTACCGAGGAAGAGCTTCTCCCAACTGCAATTGAGGCACTCAGTCTGATCACCGAGATGGAAGAGATCCTCCCGGAACCAAACCCGCGAGACGCCAGGACGGTTGAGGATTTGCGCTATACCGTGCAGTTGAACATAGACCGGCGTCGGTTCAATTCCCTGATGGACGCCGCCGCCGAGCGGTTGGCAGCGGCGGACTACTCCGGGGCGGCGGAGATCTACATCAACGGTCTTGATGACATAGCTGCGCTCACCGCCTCAGGCGGGGATGACACGCTCGATGCGCCTCTGATCACCCTGGATACCGGTCTGGATATCCAGAGGAGATTCTTCGAGGCACGGGAGTACGGGTTACTCGGTGATCAGGTTGTTACAGCCCGCGAGTCCATGCGAACCATCGGTGGGCAGTTCGTGAGCGTCGCCCCGGACGCTCTGCAACGTGCGGCAGATCTTGCGGGCGCCTTTAGCGCGGGCGATTTCTCCGATGCGCAGGCAAAGGTTGAGGAGTACCTGGCCCTCCTGGAACTCGTCACCGAGTACGTGCTGAGCGTGGACACAGCTGGAACTACCCTTGCGGATGCAGAAGCCTTTGTGGCCCAGCAGGCGATTGCTGATGAAGAGACCGGGTACGACTGGCACATAGGATTCCTTCGCGACATCCTGCTCGGCCGGAAGGATAGTACCAGGGCCGAAGGTCTACTCGTAACGGTGGATTCCGTGCTCCAAATTGTTGAAGCAGGACCGGTCCTCGCCGCCCGTGCGTACGGCGATGAGCGGTATGTAGAGGCCGTAGAGTTGCTGAACGGGATTGCGTGGCCCCATGAGGCAACCGGATTCGGGAATGTCCCGGGCATTACAGCCGTTATGGACGAGGCCGATGGAATCCTGAAGCGCGCTTCCGTTTCGTATCGTACATACGTGGAGATCTTGTCGGTCTCACGCTCTCTCGGTTTCAGTCCGCCGATTCCACCCGAGATAGTGGGGGAAGTGGGCCAATCGGTTCTCCGGAGCCAGTGGATTGCGTACTCAGAGTCACTTGTCGAGACGCTGAGCGGCTTGTCCTCGGTATCTGAACCGGGCCTGCGCGGTCAGGTAGCGAGCGCAAGTATTCTTGCAGCGTCGGCGAGTTCGCTTCGAGTCATCGGGCAGAGATCCGTGGACGGTCTCGATGTCACGTCGGTCGGACGGACAACCGTATCTTCGCTCAATAGTCAGCGGGCGGGGGTCCAATTGGTGCTTGGTTCGTTGGATGAACCGAACGCGGGCACTCTCCGGGAGATCTTGTCTCGGTGGGGGGATCTTCATGGCATTGCATTAGCTGAACCTTCCATCGATAGTCTCTCGGCGGAGGCCGCTCGGTACAACGGTGATTACGCGGCAAACCGGATTTCAGATCTCGAGCGTTACGAATTGAATATCGTTGAGGATGTTGCCCGGATCGAGTACAACGGTCTGAACAGTCGCCTCTCGAGTCTGCGGACTCGGGCCGATGGCGCCGAGCGGCAGCTGGACGGGATAGTGGAGGACGTGACCTCGTTGGATGAGAGTGGCACGGTGATCCGTGATAATACCGGGCAGGTTGTCACTTTCCGAACGATCAGGAAGTATCCCGACCGCGCCCGGGACACGCTCACTCCAATGGTAGGTCGGACATCGGGCTCTCGAATTCTGAGCACGATCTCGGGTGAGTTTCAGTCGGCCCTCAATGACGCACGAGCATACGTGGCCCGATACGAGGGAGAACAGCCGTACATTTCGAGTGCGCAGACGATTCAGGATGAAATTGCGCGTGGAGAGGCGATCGTAGCCGCTCTTGGGGAGGTCTCAGAGCCCGCCCTCTTCCAGAGGGGCAGGGACCTGCTCCAGCGCGCCCTCAATGAGATTGCGGTTGCAGAGGATCTTCAGTCTCAGGGAGAAGATCGAGTCACTGCAATACGGGACCTCATTGAACAGGCTCATGCTGCGAACGCGGCGGAAGATCTTGATCGTGCCGGTGACAGCCTTGCCCAGGCTGAGAGACTCCTGAAGTCCGACGATCGGAGGGTTCGCGATGCGAGCGATCTCTTCATCGACTCACTCGCGACGTGGTACCGGCCCGCGCTTGAAGAACATTGGAACGAGGTGCAGCGCAATCTCAACGATCAGATAGCTCTGGCCCAGGCCGATATCGTTATCACACGTGTTCTTCAAGCCGTGCGGAACGCCCAACCGCTTGTGGACGACCAGCGCTGGGCAGATGCCTTCGTAACTCTCTCGGACGCGGACGAGCTGTGGTCCAGAGTGTTTCCACAGATGGCCTATCCGCCGCTCGTGCGACTTCTCCGGTTCGTGGAAACCGCGCTCGCGAAACAGAATGAGCGTGCGCTGCGGGAGGACGATCCTGACTACGACAAGCTGGCGCCGCTGTTGAGCCGTGCGACGCAGGCCATGAGCGAAGGTCTCTTTGCCGATGCGACTCGCCTGCTTGAACAGTTTCTCAGGGCCCAACCCAACAATCTGGAGGCCCGGCTGCTGGAGGTAGATATTGCTCTCCTGTCGGAAGAGGGAGACATTGGGACGAAGGTGAATCGGCTCATTGAAAGCACACTGCCGGAAAATGTTCAGAGAAGTGAGATCGAAACACTGGAGCCGGCTAATGCACTGGAGGTACAGAGCCTCTTGATCGCACTCCAGGATCGATTGGGAGGGCGCTCCGATGTTAGTCCGAGGGTCCTGTCTCAGATAGGCGATGAGATTGACATCCTGGAATTCATTCTGAGCCCGCCGCGGATTGTGGTGGCCACACCCGATCTCCGGGCCGAATCAAACATACTCGTGGACCGGTCGCTTCAGAACGGGCCGCTGGAGACGCTCTCTGTTGGTGACCTGGCGGCATCGCTCGGACTTCTCGAGCAGGCACTGACCGTTGATCCGACGAACGAGCGAGCGATTGGTCTGCTGAGTCTCGCGCTACGTCTTCCGAATGCTCCGCGTCGTGCCGCACTGGACGCGACCGAACAGCAGATATTCAAGGAGGCTCGCGACGCGTTCTCCCGAGGTGACGAGATTGAATCTCTGCGATTGGTAGAGCAACTGTGGGCCGATCCGGATAATCGAAACGACACCGAGCTGAACCGATTCCGAGAGGAACTTCTTGATGCGATTCGTCGCGGACAGTAGGCTTGCAGCTGATGCCTGAGCGTCTTCAGCCAATTCTCATTGTCTTCCTGCTCATTTTCGGGGTCGGAGGCCTTGTCCGGGTCGCTGAAGCCCAGGATCTCATTTTTGAGGAACCGACTGAGTTCGCTGCTACCAATCGGCGATTCCCCCAATCTGCCGGCATTGAAGGCCTTGCGGTTGTTTCCTACCAGCGTATCTCAGGACAGTCCGAGACTGGAGGGTTCATTGACATCGGCGTATCAACGTCAAGAGACGGACTCGTGTGGGAGGACCGCGGAGCCGTGGCGTCCAATGTGCCGTATCAGGGGCTGTCGGTGCCGCCGGTCTACTCACTTGCGGTTTCTGCTTCCGGCGAGATCGTCATTGCCGTGGTCAGTTTTGAGAAGATCTCGGATGTGGCAGGACTTGTCCGGGTGCCGATCTATCGGTCTGTTGACGGGGGAGCGACATTTGAACTGACGGGAGAGGCAGTGACATCTGCCCTTGTCCTGGTTGCACCCACTCTCGTTCAGAGGGCGGACGGTGGCTGGCTGCTGTTTTTTGAACATGTATACGAAGGCAGTGATTCCCGGTTTGTCTTCACGAGAAGTGAGGATGGAGTCGGCTGGGAACCGCTGCGCGGGTTACCAATTGACAATCGCGTTCAGAATCAGGTTGACATTGCCCACGTGGTGAGCGGAGACAGAGATCTCATTGTTTTCATCGGTGAGAACTTCTCTGCATTGAATGCCGGCTTTGACGCAGACGCAAATCCGGTCAACCCGCTCGCTGCGACCTTTCACTTGATGAGCATGTATTCCTCCGACGGCGGGCTGACCTGGGACGGGGCAGACCCTGCTACCGGTGGTGCGTTCGGGGCTCTCGTGGCAACGGAGATCGCCGGGGCGGATATCGGAGAAGTGGCGGAGGGGCGGGCGGCAGTGGAGGAACTGCTGAACTCAGTTATCCCGTACTGGTACCTGCGAATCTCTGATGACGGTCTGTCCGATGCCGGTGTCCCCGACTACGGAAATATCATCAGTCGACGTCCGGATGTGATCTCGCACCTCGGGCAGTTGTACGTGGCATGGGAAGCCGGCGTGCGTCGTGAGACAGAGTCCACGCGCCAGATTGTCCTTGCGGCCCTTGATCGTGACGGCGATATCACCGGTTCTCCCGAGATTCTGAGTGCTGATGGGTTGACCCGGACACGGGTGACCTTATCGTTCAACCAACCGACTTTGCATCCGGTTGGTGAGCGCCTTGCGGTAGTGGCCTACAATGATCCGTCTCGGCGGGGTGAGGTCGTGCTGTATCAGCAGGGCCAATTCGGCTGGGAAGAATCCAAGGTTTCTCAAGCTGGAATTGCGACGTTCCCAGCCGGCGTGACCATTGGCGGTCGGCTGCATGTTTTCTGGCAGCAACGGGAGAGCAACGTTGCTGGTTCCGAGACACGAATTGTCCATCTGGAGCCGGATCAACGAGCCGAACCACCAATCGTGACGGGAGTCAGCTACGAGATTGGCGAGCGGAGCCGGTCGTCCGTCGCTGAGCTTGAATGGGTTGCCGCTCCCGATGCCTCAGGAATTGTCGGTTACAGTTATGTCTGGAGTCGAAATGCGGACGAGTTGGTTCCGTTGGAGGTGACGGAGGATCCGGAGATCCATTTCGCGTCCAACGAGGCCGACCAGGATGGAGAATGGTATTTCCGAATCCGCGCCGTGGACCGGATCGGGAACTGGTCGGAGGCGGGCACGACGGTATACTACCGTGATACAACGCCGCCGGGTCGGGTTCAATTCCTACCGCCCTCGCTCGACGAGGATGGGTACCTTGCCTCAAATACTTTCGCCTTGCGTTGGGATCCCCCTCTTGACGACGTGATCGGAGGGTATTCCTACGACCTCGTCTACGTCGCCGGAGAGGATGCCGACGTCGAGATAGCCGACCTGCCCATACCGGTGCCGCCCGCGTCGCTCCTGGTCACCGACGGGGTGGTCCGGGAGGAGAATTTCGACAACGGGCTCTGGGCTCTCAGTGTTGCTGCAATAGACAGTGTGGGGAACATCGGGGAACCAGCTGTTCTCTACGTCCGCATGAACAAGTACATACCGGTGACCGAGATCTGGGCCGTCGTTGCGATTGAGGACTCCCTTGGGCGCTACAATCTGGAGATAGTGGGCCGAGGTTTCCTGGCAAACGGCCCGATCATTCAGGTGATCCTGGACGAGGATCAGAAACCGCCGTATGACTACGTTTACGACCAGGCGAGCCCGGGATTCCGGATATACAGTGATCGGAACATGGCGGGACCGACACTGGATGACATTCAAACAGGTTCCTATTCGTTGGGCCTGGTTCACGCGGAACGGGGTCTGGACTTTGCACGGGACAGACTTGTTCTGGAACGGAACGGAACCATCAAGTTTGGGGATTTCACGGTGCTGCCGGGAACCACCTTCAGCGTGCGGCTACCCCGGTACGGTTTCTTCCGATCGGTTGGGGCGCTCGCCTGGGTCGTGATTGCTCTCCTGGCGCTTGTCGTGGGTTTCTCGGCAACGCGGATCATCGCCGTCACCCGGGATGGTCGATTTCTTCGCTTGGAAGCTCGCGCACTGATTGCAAGCCGCCCACTTCCGTCATCAGGCCGGCCTGAAAGGATTGCAGACATGAGAAAACGGGGAGTTGGCCTCAGAGCCAAGTTTGCCTTCTTCGTGGTCATCCTCATCATGGGCGTGGTCGCCATGATGGCGATTGGTCTGGGCACCGCAACACTGAATAACCAGCGCCAGATTCTCCTCCAGGGTCTCAAGGATCGAGTGGACGTTCTGATGGAGAGTATCCTTGCAGGCGCGGCAGTGCTTCTACCGGAGCCGGAAATCAACATCGTTGGTCTGACAGACCTGCCGCGCCGTACCGGCGCAATGGACGAGGCGCTCTATGCGACCATCACCGGCGAGGCACGTGCTGGAACCGATCAATTGCCGATGCCGGGATATAACTATGTATGGGCCACCAACGACCTGATCATACGAGACACGGGAGAGACAGATCCTGAACGGATTCCAGAGATTGAGCAATTTGGTCTGGCCCACGGCATTGAAAGGGCGGCGGTGCTGAGTCCAGGTGATCAGCTGTTCGTTGCGGGAAGCACTCAGGTTGACGATCCGCTGAGCGAATTGCT